>NZ_JBKFSQ010000052.1:0-23871 GCF_046569525.1 Salmonella sp. 741265055_HSA
ACTGCCCAGGTCCAAAATGGCAAGTAAAATAGCCCTAATGGGATAGGCTCTAAGGTGGCGACAAGTTTATGTGAATACACCGCTCTACCATTGCGCTACAGAGCCAGGCTCTGACGGGACTCGAACCCGCAACAAATGTAGATCCACCAGCATTCGTGCCCTCAGCGTTGCGCGAAAACCTCGCGAATAACCCGCGGCACGCTGCTTTGCAGATTGCTCCACGCCGACAGCAACTGATAAGGATAAACCCAGGACTGGCGCACCTGCGCCCTGTCCGCCAGCCGCTGCGCCTTGCTGGTTGCTGGCGTTGGCCAGCGGCGCGTCCCTTAACAGCGAACGGAACAACAGTGGATTAGCCATTTGTTTTTCCCATTTCCGTTATTCTCCATGCCAGATTTATTGCAACCAGCGTGCCAGAAAATAAATTATTTTTTAATCTATTGATTTTTAAGTTATTTATTTCTTTATCGTTCAGGTGAAAGAAAAATGCCTGCACGGCAGCCATTAAAAAGCGATAAAATTATCTCGTCTTTTAGAAGGAAATCTAAGATGCGAAAAACGGTGGCCTTTGGTTTTGTCGGTACGGTACTCGACTATGCAGGACGCGGCAGCCAGCGTTGGGAAAAATGGCGCCCTACCTTGTGTCTGTGTCAGCAGGAGACGCTGGTCGTTCACCGCCTGGAACTGCTGTACGATGCCCGCTCTCGCTCGCTGTTTGAAGGATTAAAGAAGGATATCGCCAGCGTCTCGCCGGAAACGGAAGTCGTCGGCGTAGAAATCGCGATCCGCAACCCGTGGGACTTCGAGGAGGTTTACGCCTGCCTGCACGATTTCGCCCGCAGCCATACCTTTCATCCCGAAGATGAAGACTATCTGATTCATATCACCACCGGCACCCACGTCGCGCAGATCTGCTGGTTCCTGCTGGCGGAGGCGCGCTATCTACCGGCGCGATTAGCGCAGACCTCGCCACCGCGCAAAAAAGATAAACCGCATAGCACGGGCGACGTGACGATTATTGACCTCGACCTCAGCCGCTACAATGACATCGCCACCCGCTTCGCCCAGGAGCGGGAGGAGACGCTCAACTTCCTGAAGTCCGGCATTGCAACCCGCAACCCGTGTTTCAACCGGATGATTGAGCAAATTGAGCGCGTCGCGATACGCTCCCGTTCGCCAATCCTGCTCAACGGCCCGACCGGCGCGGGCAAGTCGTTTCTCGCCCGTCGCATCTATGAACTAAAACTGGCCCGCCACCAGTTCAGCGGCCCGTTTGTCGAAGTGAACTGCGCCACCCTGCGCGGCGATACGGCGATGTCGGCGCTGTTCGGCCACGTTAAGGGGGCGTTTACCGGCGCGAGAGAGGAGCGTGCGGGACTGCTGCGCAGCGCCGACGGCGGCATGTTGTTTCTTGACGAAGTGGGAGAGCTGGGCGCGGATGAACAAGCCATGTTGCTGAAAGCCATTGAAGAGAAACGCTTTTACCCTTTCGGCAGCGACCAGCAGGTCAGCAGCGATTTCCAGTTGATTGCCGGCACGGTGCGCGACCTGCGCCAGCGGGTGGCGGAGGGGACATTCCGCGAAGACCTGTACGCGCGCATTAATCTCTGGACCTTCGAACTACCGGGCCTGCGTCAGCGCCAGGAAGATATTGAGCCAAACCTTGACTACGAACTGGAACGCCACGCGGCGCTAACCGGCGACAGCGTGCGTTTTAATACCGAAGCGCGCCGCGCCTGGCTGAGCTTCGCCACCTCGCCGCAGGCCGCCTGGCGCGGTAACTTCCGCGAACTCTCCGCCAGCGTCACCCGCATGGCGACGCTGGCGGACAACGGGCGAATCACGGTCGAAACGGTAGACGATGAAATCGCGCGTTTGCGCTATAGCTGGAATGACCATCGCCCCTCCGCGCTCGACGGATTGCCGGGCATTGACGCAACGGCGCTGGATCTGTTTGACCGTATGCAGCTGGAAAACGTCGTTGCGGTCTGCCGCCAGGCGAAAACCCTTTCCGACGCCGGGCGGCAGCTATTCAACGTTTCCCGCCAGGGGAAAGCCACGGTGAATGACGCTGACCGGCTGCGTAAGTACCTGGCGCGTTTTGGTCTGACGTGGGACGTTTTACAGAATTAACACAGCTCCAGTTGGATATGGTTCTCCGTCAACACCTGCATCACACCCGGCGGCGGCAGGGTATCGGTGTAGACCGCATCGACCATACTAATGCTGCCCATGTTTACCATCGCGTTACGGCCAAATTTGGAATGATCCACCACCAGCATCACATGGCGTGAATTTTCAATAATCGCGCGCTTGGTACGCACCTCGTGATAATCAAACTCCAGCAGCGAACCATCGCTGTCGATGCCGCTAATCCCCAGAATACCGAAATCGAGACGGAACTGGGAGATGAAATCCTGCGTCGCCTCGCCAATAATGCCGCCGTCGCGGCTGCGGAGTTCGCCGCCGGCGAGGATAATACGAAAATCCTCTTTCGCCATTAGCGTGTTCGCTACGTTCAAATTGTTGGTCACGATCCGCAAATTACTGTGCCCTAACAGGGCGTGCGCTACGGCTTCCGGCGTCGTGCCGATATCAATAAACAGCGTTGAACCATTGGGGATCTGGGCCGCGACTTTGCGAGCGATGCGCTCTTTTTCTTCCGTTTGCGTCGCCTTACGATCGTGCCACGGCGTGTTCACCGAGCTGGAGGGCAACGCCGCGCCGCCGTGGTGGCGCAAAATCATATTCTGTTCCGCCAGATCGTTAAGATCCCGACGAATGGTTTGCGGGCTGACAGAAAAATGCTCCACCAGCTCTTCCGTACTGACGTACCCCTGTTTTTTCACCAGTTCAATGATCGCGTCATGCCGTTGTGTTTGTTTCATGAATAATCTCTGAAAGTAACCAACCTTGCGCCGGATAGCGGCATTCGCCCTACCCGGCCTGGAAAAATATCTCGACCACAGGCCGGATACGCCTCACGTTCGTTTTCGCGCATTCAGCGTATCAACAAAGGCCATCGCTAAACCGACGATAAGCCCGGCGATGTGCGCGCCGTTCGCCATAGACATGCCAAACCAGTCAAACCAACCAGCGACTATCCACAATAATGCAAAAATAATTAAGCCGCGCTGGAGGTAAATTCCGCTTTGCGGATCGCGCTCTCCGCGCAGCCACACGTACCCCATCAGCGCATAGACGACGCCAGACAGCCCGCCAAACCACGGGCCGCTAAATTTCTGCTGTACATAGCCGCTTAGCAGCGCGCTTATCACCGTAATGACGATTAATTTACCGCTGCCCAGGCGCTTCTCTACCGCCCCGCCGAGATACCACCACCACAGCAGGTTAAAAAGAATATGCATCAGTGAGAAGTGCATAAAGATATGGGTGAAGTAGCGCCAGACTTCAAATTTTAAAACCGGATCGAACGGCCACGCCAGCCACACCATCACCGTCTGATCGCCGATGAGACTCATCGCGATATAGACCAGCACGCAGGCGAGCATCACGATCCAGGTAACAGGGCCGGCTCGTTCACGCAGCGTGGCGAGAAAGGGAAAACGGCGGTAGCGTAGCCCGCTGTTAGTCTGCCCGGACTGCCAGCTAGCCGCCAGATAACGCGGATCGCCGGGATTTTCTATAAACCGCGCCAGCTCGACCCGCACACGTTCGGCCTGCGATTCATCCGCCAACCAGATATCGCTTTGATTATGTTGCTGAATAGTAAGAATGACGCCCTGGGTGGCCATGTAATCAACAAATGCCTGCGCCACGCGAGGATTCGCAAAGGAAGTAATCATCAACATTATTGCTGTCGCTTAGTCCATACAAAAGAAGACAGTATATATACCCTTCTCGTCGGAGGCTGCATCTTTATGGGATTACGCGCCATTTGCGACATCGGCAGGGAAACGGCGATGCCAGGCCTCAAACCCGCCGTCAATGCTGTAAACCGCATCATAGCCTTGCTGGAGCAGATACTGCGCGGCGCCTTTACTACTGTTGCCGTGATAGCACATTACCATCACGGCGGTATCGAAACCATGCTCACGCATAAACGCGCCCAGCGTATCGTTAGTCAAGTGAAACGCCTGCGGCGCATGACCCATGGCATAACTTTGCGGATCGCGAATATCGACCAGCACCGCCGCGCCCTGGTGCAGTTTCTGATACGCCTCTTCTACAGTGATACATTCAAATTGTTCCATGAATCGCTCTTTCATTATTGCCGGTGAAGCCAATTAAGGCATTTTATCGCCCAGTGTACGTTGACGGAGTAGCTTAACGCCATAATGTTATACATATCACTCTAAAATGTTTTTTCGATGTTACCAATAGCGCGTTTCTTTGCTATTATGTTCGATAACGAACATTTTTGAACTTTAACGAAAGTGCAAGAGGGCAGCATGGAAACCAAAGATCTGATCGTGATAGGCGGGGGCATTAACGGTGCAGGCATCGCGGCTGATGCCGCCGGACGCGGTTTGTCCGTACTCATGCTGGAAGCGCAGGATTTGGCCTGCGCGACCTCTTCCGCCAGTTCGAAACTTATCCACGGCGGATTACGCTACCTTGAGCACTATGAGTTCCGTCTGGTCAGCGAAGCGCTGGCAGAACGTGAAGTGCTGTTGAAAATGGCGCCGCACATCGCCTTCCCGATGCGTTTTCGTCTGCCGCACCGCCCGCATTTACGTCCGGCCTGGATGATCCGTATCGGTCTGTTTATGTACGATCACCTCGGCAAACGTACCAGCTTACCCGGTTCCACCGGTGTGCGGTTTGGCGCAGATTCGGTGCTCAAACCTGAAATCGTGCGCGGATTCGAATATTCCGACTGTTGGGTAGACGATGCGCGTCTGGTGCTGGCTAACGCACAGATGGTGGTGCGTAAAGGCGGCGAAGTCCTTACCCGTACTCGCGCAACCGCCGCTCGTCGGGAAAATGGTCTGTGGATTGTCGAAGCGGAAGATATCGACACCGGTAAAAAATATGTCTGGCAGGCGCGCGGACTGGTTAACGCCACCGGACCGTGGGTCAAACAGTTCTTCGACGAAGGGATGCACCTGCCGTCACCGTATGGCATCCGCCTGATCAAAGGCAGCCATATCGTCGTGCCGCGCGTCCATAATCAGAAGCAGGCGTATATTCTGCAAAACGAAGATAAGCGTATCGTCTTTGTCATTCCGTGGATGGAAGAGTTTTCGATCATTGGCACAACCGATGTCGAATATAAAGGCGATCCGAAAGCGGTAAAAATTGAAGAGAGCGAAATTAATTACCTGTTGAAGGTCTATAACGCGCACTTCCAGAAACAACTGGGGCGCGATGACATCGTCTGGACGTACTCCGGCGTCCGTCCGCTGTGCGATGATGAGTCCGACTCGCCGCAGGCGATCACTCGCGATTATACCCTTGATATTCATGATGAAAACGGCAAAGCGCCGCTGCTTTCCGTGTTTGGCGGTAAGCTCACGACCTACCGTAAGCTGGCCGAACATGCGATGGAAAAACTGGCGTCTTATTATCCAGGCATCGGGCCGGCATGGACCAAAACGTGCGTACTGCCCGGCGGCGACATCGACGGCAGCCGCGAAGATTACGCGGCGAAGCTGCGTCGTCGTTATCCGTTCCTGACGGAATCGCTGGCGCGCCACTATTCGCGCACTTACGGTAGCAACACGGAGTGGATTCTCGGCGAAGCTACGTCACTGCTTGATTTAGGCGAAGATTTCGGTCATGAGTTTTACGAAGCGGAACTCAAGTACCTGGTGGATCACGAATGGGTACGCCGTACTGAAGACGCTATCTGGCGTCGCACCAAAGAAGGCATGTGGCTGACCGCCGAACAGCAGTCCCGCATCACTCAGTGGCTGGCGGCGTATGTTGAGAAACACCAGCTTTCACTGGCGTCCTGAGAAAAATGCCGGATGGCGGCTAACGCCTGATCCGGCCTACAAGGATACATAAACGTAGGCCGGGCAAGCGAAGCGCCGCCGGCATCGGGATTTACAACCGCACCGGATCAATATGCCAGATATTTTCGGCATACTCTTTGATGGTTCTGTCCGATGAGAAGTAGCCCATATTGGCAATGTTGAGCATCGCTTTCGTCGTCCACTCTTCCGGGCGACGATACAACTCATCCACCTTATCCTGGCAGTCCACGTAGCTGCGGTAGTCCGCCAGCACCTGATAGTGATCGCCAAAGTTAATCAGCGAATCTACCAGATCGCGGTAACGGCCTGGCTCTTCCGGATTAAAGACGCCGCTACCAATCTGCGTCAGTACCTGATGTAGCTCTTCATCTTTTTCATAATAGTCGCGAGGCTTATAACCCTGCCTGCGCAACGCTTCCACCTCTTCTGCAGTATTACCGAAGATAAAGATATTCTCCTCGCCGACATGCTCCTGCATCTCTACGTTCGCGCCATCCAGCGTGCCAATGGTGAGCGCGCCGTTCAGGGCAAATTTCATATTACTGGTGCCGGAAGCTTCTGTCCCTGCCAGCGAAATCTGCTCAGACAGGTCGGCAGCGGGAATGATCACCTGCGCCAGGCTGACGCTGTAGTTCGGGATAAACACCACTTTCAGCTTGTCGCCAATCTGCGGATCGTTGTTAATCACTTTCGCCACGTCGTTGATCAGATGAATGATGTGTTTTGCCATGTAATAGGCGGAAGCCGCCTTACCGGCAAAAATATTCACCCGCGGCACCCAGTCGGCCTCCGGATTTTCTTTAATACGGTTATAGCGGGTAATGACATGCAGTACGTTCATCAACTGCCGCTTGTATTCGTGAATACGCTTAATCTGCACGTCAAATAACGCTTTAGGGTTCACCACCACATTCAGTTGTTGCGCTATCACTACCGCCAGCCGCTTTTTATTTTCCAGCTTCGCCTGACGCACCGCATGATTGACCAGCGGATAATCACAATGCTGTTTCAGCTCGCTGAGCTGACTAAGATCGGTACGCCAGGTACGACCAATATTCTCATCCAGCACGTCAGACAGCGGCGGGTTTGCCAACGCCAGCCAGCGGCGCGGCGTAACGCCGTTAGTGACGTTACAAAAACGGGTCGGGAAAATCTTCGCAAAATCCGCGAACAGCGACTGCACCATCAGGTTGGAATGGAGTTCAGAAACGCCGTTGACTTTATGGCTGACCACCACCGCCAGCCAGGCCATCCGTACCCGGCGGCCGTTCGACTCATCAATAATCGACGCGCGTCCAAGCAGGCTGGTATCGTTGGGATATTGCTCTTGCAACGTTTTCAGGAAATAGTCGTTAATCTCGAAGATAATCTGCAGGTGACGGGGCAGAATTTTCCCCAGCATATCGACAGGCCAGGTCTCCAGCGCCTCGCTCATCAACGTATGGTTGGTATAAGAGAAGACCTGACAGCACACCTCAAACGCGTCGTCCCAGCTAAATTTATGTTCATCAATCAGCAGGCGCATCAGCTCCGGAATTGACAGCACCGGATGCGTATCATTGAGGTGAATGGCGATTTTATCCGCCAGATTCTCATAGGTTTTATGCAGTTGATAATGACGGTGCAGGATATCCTGCACTGTCGCCGAGACCAGAAAATACTCCTGGCGCAGGCGTAGCTCTCGTCCGGAATAGGTGGAATCGTCCGGGTAGAGCACCCGTGAAACGTTCTCAGAGTGGTTTTTATCTTCCACCGCCGCAAAGTAGTCGCCCTGGTTGAATTTACCGAGGTTGATTTCACTACTGGCCTGCGCATTCCACAGCCGCAGTGTGTTAGTGGCGTCAGTGTCGTAACCGGGGATAATCTGATCATACGCGACGGCCAGGATCTCTTCCGTCTCAATCCAGCGCGCTTTTTTACCTTCCTGCTGAATGCGCCCGCCAAAAAGCACCTTATAGCGCGTATTGTGCCGCTTGAACTCCCACGGGTTGCCATATTCCAGCCAGTAATCCGGAGATTCTTTTTGCCGCCCGTCGACAATATTCTGCTTAAACATGCCGTAATCGTAGCGAATGCCATACCCGCGACCCGGTAATCCTAGCGTCGCCAGCGAGTCCAGGAAGCAAGCCGCCAGCCGTCCTAAACCGCCGTTGCCAAGCCCTGGGTCATTCTCTTCATCGATCAGCTCTTCGAGATCTAAGCCCATGGCCTCCAGCGCGCCTTTAACGTCATCATAAATGCCCAGCGAGAGCAGCGCGTTAGAGAGGGTACGACCAATCAAAAACTCCATCGACAGGTAATAAACCTGCCGGGTTTCCTGCGATAATTGAGCTCGATTAGAACGCAGCCAGCGCTCCACCAGACGATCGCGCACCGCGAACAATGTGGCGTTCAGCCATTCATGTTTATTGGCAATGACCGGGTCTTTACCAATCGTAAACATCAGCTTATAGGCAATAGAATGCTTAAGCGCCTCAACGCTGAGAGTGGGCGATGCATAAGTAAACGGAGCATTCATATAAATGATTCCTGGATGACTATTTCAAGCGATAGTACAGCTCGCGGTATGATTTCGCGGCAACTTGCCAGCTAAAATCCATCGCCATCGCCTGCCGTTGTACAAACCGCCAAAGCGAAGGCCGTGACCACAACACAAAAGCACGCCGAATCGCGCGTAGTAACGACCAGGCGTTACTGTCTTCGAAGACAAAACCGCTGGCGATACCGTCCGCCAGATTTTCCAGCGAACTGTCGGAGACCGTATCGGCCAACCCCCCGGTACGCCGTACCAGAGGCAGCGTGCCATACTTTAAGCCATATAACTGCGTTAAGCCGCACGGTTCAAAACGACTGGGCACCAGAATAACGTCCGCGCCGCCCATAATGCGATGCGAGAAAGCTTCGTGATAGCCGATCTGTACGCCAACCTGCCCTGGGTGTTCCGCCGCCGCCGCGAGGAACCCTTCCTGAAGCACCGGATCCCCCGCGCCGAGTAGCGCCAACTGCCCGCCTTGCTCCAGCAGCCCCGGTAACGCCTCCAGCACCAGATCCAGACCTTTCTGGTTGGTCAGACGGCTTACCACGGCAAACAGCGGCACTTTGTCGTTAACCTTCAACCCCATCGCAATTTGTAGCTGACGTTTGTTTTCCGCCTTCTCTTCCAGGGTATCGCGCGTGTAGCGCGACGCCAGCAGCAGATCGGATTCCGGGTTCCAGATCTTCTCATCCACGCCGTTCAGTATGCCGGACAAGCGCCCTTCCAGATGACGCTGACGCAGCAGGCCTTCCATACCATAAGCAAACTGCGGTTCGGTAATTTCACGCGCATAGGTCGGGCTCACCGCCGTAATATGGTCGGCATAGTACAAACCGGCCTTCAAAAAGGAGAGTTGTCCGTTGAACTCCAGCCCATGCATATTAAAGAATGACCACGGCAGTTCGATGTCATCCATATGCTTTGCATAAAACATGCCTTGATAGGCCAGGTTGTGTACGGTAAAGACCGATTTCGCCGGCCGCCCGCGCGCCGCCAGATAGGCGGGCGCCAGCCCGGCGTGCCAGTCATGGGCGTGCACCACGTCGGGGCGCCAGAATGGATCAAGTCCGCAGGCCATTTCACAGCCGACCCACCCTAACAGGGCAAAGCGCAGCACGTTATCGGTATAGGCATATAAATTCGTATCGTGATAGGGACTGCCTGGACGCTCGTATAGATGCGGCGCGTCGATCAGATAAATGCCCACGCCGTTATAATGCCCGAACAGCAGCGATATCTTACCGGCGAAAGTATCGCGGCGGCTCACCACATGCGCATCGGGTATCCCCCGACGGATATCGGGAAACCCGGGAAGCAGAACGCGAACATCAACACCATTCGCAATTTGTGCCGCAGGCAACGCGCCTATCACATCCGCCAGCCCCCCAGTCTTCAGCAGGGGGAACATCTCTGAACATACATGTAAAACCTGCATTATCGCTCCTGTTTGACCTGCAGTTTGCGCAGCATTTCACGCGTGACCAGTACAATACCTTCTTCTGAACGGTAGAAACGACGAGCGTCCTCTTCCGCATTTTCACCAATCACCATGCCTTCCGGGATAATACAGGCACGGTCAATAACACAGCGACGTAAACGGCAGGAGCGCCCTACCCAAACCTCAGGTAACAACACTGCCGAATCAATATTACAAAAAGAATTTATTCTCACCCGTGGGAAGAGCACAGATTGCACCACCACCGAACCGGAGATAATGCAGCCGCCAGAGACCAGCGAGTTCAGCGTCATACCGTGGCTACCGGAGCGGTCCTGCACGAATTTCGCAGGCGGTAGCGATTCCATATGCGTACGGATAGGCCAGTTCTGGTCATACATATCCAGCTCCGGCGTCACCGAGGCTAAATCCAGGTTCGCCTTCCAGTAAGCTTCCAGCGTACCTACATCGCGCCAGTACGGTTCGGCTTGTGGATCGGACTGCACGCAGGAGAGCGGGAAAGGATGCGCGTAAGCCATACCTTCGCGGGTGATTTTGGGGATAATGTCTTTACCGAAATCGTGGCTGGAAGCGTCATCTTTATCGTCTGCCGCCAGCAATTCATACAGGTAATCGGCGTCAAAAACGTAAATGCCCATACTGGCCAGCGATTTGCTGGCGTCACCAGGCATTGCGGGGGGATTCGCCGGTTTTTCGACAAAATCAATAATCTTGTCGCTTTCATCGACCGCCATCACGCCGAACGCCGTCGCTTCTTTGATCGGCACCGGCATACAGGCCACCGTGCAACGCGCGCCCTTTTCAACGTGATCGATCAACATACGCGAGTAGTCCTGCTTGTAGATATGATCGCCTGCCAGGATGACGACATATTCCGCTTTATAGCGACGAATAATATCCAGGTTCTGGGTCACCGCGTCTGCCGTACCGCGATACCAGTTTTCGCCCTGCATTCGCTGTTGGGCTGGCAGCAGATCGACAAATTCGTTCATCTCTTCGCTAAACAGTGACCAACCGCGCTGAATATGTTGC
The DNA here is from genome assembly GCF_046569525.1 of Salmonella sp. 741265055_HSA. Classification (NCBI taxonomy): domain Bacteria; kingdom Pseudomonadati; phylum Pseudomonadota; class Gammaproteobacteria; order Enterobacterales; family Enterobacteriaceae; genus Salmonella; species Salmonella sp. 741265055_HSA. The sequence continues at coordinate 10,967 of NZ_JBKFSQ010000052.1, forward strand.
ACCAGCGTGTGGGACTGATACTGAGTGATCACGCCGATACGGCGAATCCCGGAGTTCAGACAATTCGATAAGGCGAAATCGATGATGCGGAACTTCCCACCAAAGTGGACGGCAGGTTTGGCGCGTTTGTTCGTTAAATCTTTTAGACGCGTGCCGCGGCCGCCGGCCAGGATTAGGGCAACAGATTTCAGTGGCAGCTGGCGCGCCAACATTACACGATCGTTCTTCTCTAAACTCACCATGATTCACTCCTTTTTTATCCTCTCTGGAACACACACAGTCCATGCGCAGGTCCCTGCCAGACCGCCGTTATCACCGGATTATCCTCTCCAGCGAATGGGGGAACGGCGCGCCATTCCCCTTCGGGTAAAACGATATCTGTCACCTCAAGCGTGGCATTTATCGCAATCAGAAAACGGTCCGACAACAGAATTTGCATCAGCTTAGGCCCGTTTTGCCACTCATCCGCACTCAGGGGTTGCGCGTTTTTATTCAGCCAACGCACGTTGCCATCACCTTCTTCCCACCAGCGATTGTCGGTTAAAGCCGGTATCTGCTGACGCAAACGAATCAGCGCGGCGGTAAACGTGGTTAACCCACGGTTTGCCTGCTGCCAGTCCAGCCAGGTTAAGGCATTATCCTGACAGTAGGCGTTATTGTTGCCGTGCTGGCTATGGCCGTGTTCATCGCCTGCCAGCAGCATCGGCGTTCCCTGAGAGAGCAGTAGCGTCGCCAGCAGGGCATGAATGCTATCGCGCCGCCGCTCCATTAAATCAAGCGGACCGCCTAATCCTTCTTTACCATGATTGTCGCTGTAATTGTTGTTGGTGCCGTCGCGATTTTCCTCACCGTTCGCCTCATTGTGTTTCTGATTGAAACAGACGCAGTCCCGGAGCGTAAAACCATCATGCGCCGTGAGCAGATTGACCGAGACGCCGGGCGTGCGACCATTGCGTTTAAACACATCGCTGGAAGCGGCGAAACGACAGGCAAACTCCCCGATCGTCAGGTTACGCGGCAACCAGAATCGGCGGGCCGCATCGCGAAAATGGTCGTTCCACTCGGCAAACGGTGGCGGAAAATTCCCGACCTGATAGCCGCCCTCGCCAATATCCCACGGTTCAGCAATCAGCTTGACCGTTGATAACACAGGACACGCTTTAATCGCGGCGAACAGCGGCGCATCCTGGCGAAACGTCGGCGTGCGCCCCATGACGGACGCCAAATCAAAACGAAAACCATCGACATGACAGGTTTCCACCCAATAGCGCAAACACTCGCACGCGTATTCCACCACGCCAGGATGGCTTAAATTGAGCGTGTTGCCGCACCCCGTCCAGTTGTGATAATCGCCATCGTCCCTTATCCAATAATAGCTACGGTTATCAATTCCGCGCAGGGAGAAGGTTGGACCGTCCAGATCCAGCTCGGCGCTATGGTTTAATACGATGTCCAGAATGACCTCAATCCCCGCGCGATGCAGCGCTTTCACCGCGTCGCGAAACTCGTCCAGCGCCGTCTCGGGCGAACTGGCCCAGGCGGGATGCAGCGCGAACATCGCCATCGGGTTATAACCCCAATAATTGGTCAGTCCCATACGTTGCAGGCGCGGCTCGCTGGCAAACTGCGCCACCGGCAACAGTTCCAGCGCCGTAATGCCAAGCTGTTTGAAATACGCCACCATGACCGGATGACCGAGCGCTTTATAGGTGCCGCGTATCTCCTGGGGGAGTTCCGGATGCAGGTAGGTCAGCCCTTTGACATGCGCTTCATAGATGACCGTTTTTCCCCACGGCGTGCGCGGCGCGGCGTCATCTTCCCAGTCATAATGGTCGCTGATTATCACGCTTTTCGGCGCCACCGCCGCGTTATCGCGGTAATCCGGTTCATCGTGTCCGCCGTGCAACAGCGGATGATCTTTTAGTTCGCCCTCGACCCGGCGCGCATAAGGATCAAGCAGTAACTTCGCCGGATTAAACCGATGCCCCTGCGCTGGTTGCCACGGGCCATGTACGCGATAGCCATAGCGCAAACCTGGCCTGGCACCTGCCAGATAACCATGCCAGACATCGCCGCGACGTCCTGGCAGGTCATAGCGACGCTCATTCCCTCGGGAATCAAAAACGCACAGCTCTACGCGCTCCGCATGGGCGGAAAAGAGCGTGAAATTCACGCCATGACCGTCATACGTTGCGCCATGCGGCGTTGCTTCGCCGATCGCAAGCTGCGTCATTCCCCCTCCCGCATCAGCCAGATCGTCGCCAACGGCGGTAACGTCAGGTTAAGAGAGTGCTGACGGCCATGGCTTTCGATCTCATCGCTGTGCACCACGCCGCCGTTGCCGGTGTTGCTACCGTGATAATGCATCGAATCAGTATTGAGAATTTCACGCCAGCGTCCCGGCTGGTTGATGCCAAAGCGGTAGTCGTGGCGAGGAACGGGCGTAAAGTTGCTGGCGACGATGATCTCGTTACCAGCTTTATCACGGCGTACAAAAATCAGTACCGAGCGTTCATTGTCATCGACCACCAGCCACTCAAAGCCGTAAGCATCAAAATCCAGCTCATGCAACGCTTTATGGTGGCGATAGGTGTGGTTGAGATCGCGTACCAGACGCTGAACCCCGTGGTGCCAGTTATCGCCCCCCTCCAGCAGGTGCCAGTCGAGGCTGGCGTCATGGTTCCACTCGCGTCCCTGGGCAAACTCATTCCCCATAAACAGCAGTTTCTTGCCGGGGAAGGCCCACATCCAGCCATAATAGGCGCGCAGGTTGGCAAATTTTTGCCACGCATCGCCCGGCATACGATCGAGAATGGATTTCTTGCCGTGAACCACCTCATCGTGCGACAGCGGCAGAACAAAGTTTTCGGTATGGTTGTACAACATACCAAAGGTCAGCTTGTCGTGATGATACTGGCGGTACACCGGGTCCAGCTTCATATAGTCCAGCGTGTCGTGCATCCAGCCCAGGTTCCACTTGTACCAGAACCCCAGGCCGCCCGTTTCCGGTGGACGCGTCACGCCAGAGAAGTCTGTCGACTCTTCCGCCATGCTGACCGCGCCGGGCACCTGCTCGCCAATAATGCGGTTGGTATTACGCAGAAACTCAATGGCTTCCAGGTTTTCACGACCGCCGAACTCGTTCGGTATCCACTCGCCCTCTTTGCGGCTGTAGTCGCGGTAGATCATAGAGGCCACCGCATCGACACGCAGTGCATCAATCCCAAAACGCTCCATCCAGTACAGGGCGTTACCCACCAGATAATTACTGACTTCACGACGACCATAGTTGTAGATCAGCGTATTCCAGTCCTGGTGATAGCCCTCGCGCGGGTCGCTGTGCTCATAGAGGTGGGTGCCGTCAAACTCCGCGAGGCTAAATTCATCGGACGGGAAATGGCCCGGCACCCAGTCGAGAATGACGTTAAGGCCCGCCGCATGGGCCGCATTGATGAAATAGCGGAAGTCGTCCCGCGTACCAAAGCGGCGGGTCGGCGCATAGAGGCCGGTCGGCTGGTAGCCCCAACTGCCGTCAAACGGATGTTCGTTGACCGGCAAGAGTTCAAGGTGCGTAAAGCCCATCCATTTGGCGTAAGGCACAAGCTGATCCGCCAGCTCACGATAGCTCAGCCAGAAATTGTTATCCGTATGGCGGCGCCATGAACCTAAATGCACCTCATAAATCGAGATCGGCGCATCAAACTGATTGGCTTTTTGTCGTTCTTCGCCTGGCGTCACTTTCTCCGGCAGTCCGCAAATCATCGACGCCGTTTCCGGACGCATCTGCGCCTCAAAAGCATAGGGATCGGCTTTAATGCGCAGATTACCATTCGCATCAAGCAGCTCGAATTTATACAGTTGTCCATTATGCGCGCCGGGGATAAACAGCTCCCAAATACCGCTCTCTTTGCGCAGACGCATCGGGTGGCGACGCCCATCCCAATAGTTGAATTGCCCGACAACCGAAACGCGACGAGCATTAGGTGCCCAGACGGAGAAACGGGTGCCAGTGACGCCATCCATCGTATCGGCGTGCGCGCCCAGCGTTTCATAAGGACGCAGGTGGGTGCCTTCCGACAATAGCCAGGCATCCATTTCCTGTATTAATGGACCAAAACGATAAGGATCGTCGATGAGGTTCTGCTGTCCGTGCCAGGTCACGGCGAGCTGATAGCGAAAGAAATTTTTACGTCGGGGTAAAACGCCGCAGAAAAAACCGCGAGCGTCGAGACATTCCAGTTTGCCGACTTTACGTCCGGTTTTGGGTTCAATCACCCATACGTCGGTGGCGTCAGGTAATAGGGCGCGGACTTCTAGTCCGGCTTGGGTCTGGTGCATTCCGAGTACGGAAAAAGGGTCCGCAAAATGTCCTGCAATTAGCGCATTAATCACGTCTCTATCGATACGACTGGACATGGTTTGTCATCCTGTTTTGTGGCGTCACTCCATCTCACTGAATTCAACATCAGGTAGTGACACTTCTTTGACCTGAACGGCGCAGCACACTGTGCATCCTATCTGCGTCGTCCTACCTTCAGGTTAGGCTTAATACCCGTGGGATTAAGCTACCCTTAAAGAATAGCCAATGCTCTACTTAACTCCTGATAAAAATGAAACATCTGCGTTTACTCCTGTATTACGCAAAAAAAAGGGTGACAATGCACCCTGGTTTAACACAAATTTCCCCGCCGGATGGCGGCGCTGACGCGCCTTATCCGGCCTACAGAACCACACGCAGGCCCGATAAGCGCTGCAATAGCCACTACGCCAACTGGCGCAGCATTCGACGCAGCGGCTCGGCGGCGCCCCATAACAACTGGTCGCCTACGGTAAACGCCGACAAGAACTCTGGCCCCATGTTCAGCTTACGCAGACGACCAACCGGCGTAGTCAACGTGCCGGTCACCGCCGCCGGGGTTAATTCGCGCATAGTGATATCACGATCGTTCGGCACCACTTTCGCCCACGGATTATGTGCCGCCAGCAGTTCTTCCACCGTCGCAATGGATACCTCTTTTTTCAGCTTGATGGTGAACGCCTGGCTGTGACAGCGCAGCGCGCCGACGCGCACGCACAAACCATCAACCGGGATCACAGAGGCAGTATTGAGGATCTTGTTGGTTTCCGCCTGGCCTTTCCACTCTTCGCGGCTTTGGCCGTTATCGAGCTGTTTGTCGATCCAGGGGATCAGGCTTCCCGCCAGCGGTACGCCAAAGTTATCCACCGGCAGCTCGCCGCTGCGGGTCAATGCCGTAACTTTGCGTTCAATATCAAGAATTGCGGAAGACGGCGTCGCCAGTTCATCGGCGACATGGCCATACAACTGACCCATTTGGGTTAACAGCTCGCGCATATGACGCGCCCCGCCGCCGGAGGCGGCCTGATAGGTCGCGACGGATACCCAGTCAACGAGATTATGGGCAAAGAGACCGCCCAGCGACATCAACATCAGGCTAACGGTACAGTTACCGCCCACAAAGGTCTTCACGCCATTGTTCAGGCCGTCGGTAATCACGTCCTGGTTGACCGGGTCGAGAATAATAATGGCATCATCTTTCATGCGCAGCGTAGAAGCCGCATCAATCCAGTAACCCTGCCATCCGCTTTCGCGCAGCTTTGGATAAATTTCGTTGGTATAATCGCCGCCCTGGCAGGTCACGATGATATCGAGCGCTTTTAGCGCATCCAGATCAAAAGCGTCCTGTAGCGTGCCGGTGGAGGTGTCGCCGAAGGTGGGCGCCGCCTGTCCAAACTGGGAGGTAGAAAAGAAAACAGGGCGAATAGCGTCGAAATCGCGCTCCTCTACCATGCGTTGCATGAGAACAGAGCCGACCATTCCGCGCCAGCCGATAAAACCAACATTTTTCATAGCGTTTTTTTCCTGCAAAGAGATGTGCTGTGTATGCGCGCCCGTATCCTGTGGCGCATCCTTCACCATACAAAAAGCAGCCAAAGTCGCAAGTGATATTAATCAATGATAGCGAAGCCATCAGTAATGCGACTTATCCTGCCTTACCGCGCAAGCAGAAAGTCCAGTGGCGATTATCAGGGAATTTGCGTTAGGAAGGGAATCATTTCCGTCGCTGTTTTATTGATCCTAATTATGGATCAGCGTAGAAATTTGCCTGTTTTTATGCGCGTACTGAAACATGGCGAGGCAAAATGTCGTTGGGCGATTGCCATGCACACCTCAATAAAAAAACCGGGTAGCGATTACGCCTTACCCGGCTTACGGTATCGATATGTGCCCGTTTCCAGGCCCGGTAAGCACAGCGCCACCGGGCAACAAGACTCAGCTCAGCAGTTGGAAAGCAATCATTCCGACAATCGCGCCGACCGTGCCGAGGATAGTTTCCATCATCGTCCAGGTCTTCAGCGTCTGCGCTTCGGTCGCGCCGGTAAATTTACCGAACAGCCAGAAGCCAGCGTCGTTAACATGAGAAACCACAATTGAACCGCCGGCGATACAGATAGAGAGCGCTGCCATCTGCGCGCCGGAGAAATTCAGTTGCTCAATGACCGGCATCACCAGACCGACCGCGGTTAAACACGCCACGGTCGCGGAACCCTGAATGATGCGCACCGCCGCCGCCAGCACAAAGCAGGTAATGGCAATCGGCAGTCCCATACCGGTTAACGCTTCGCCCAGCGCCGGGCCGACGCCGGAGTCAACCAGTACCTGTTTGAACACCCCGCCTGCGCCAATCACCAGCAGGATAATGCCCGCCGGTTGCAGCGCGTGGCCGCAGATTTCCATCACTTTGTCTTTCGGCATCCCCTGGCGCATCGCCAGGCCGTAAATCGCTACCAGACAAGCGACCAGAATCGCAGTGAAGGGGTGGCCGATAAACTCAAACCATTCGTAAGCGGTGGAACCTTCCGGCACAAAACGCGCGGCGATCGTTTTCAGTCCTACCAGCACCAACGGCAGCAGGATCAGCGACAGGCTGAAGCCGAAAGAAGGCATTTTGCCTTCGCCCAGATGCGGCTCGGTAATGTCGTCAGGAATACGCAGCTCAACGTAACGGCTGATAAAATTCCCCCACAGCGGCCCGGCGATAATCATGCCAGGAATGGCGGCGCACAGCCCAATCAGGATCATCCAGCCGAAATCAGCATGCATCTGGGAAGCCAGCAGCATCGGCGCAGGCCCAGGCAACAAAAACGCCGCGGCTGCCGCCACGCCCGCAAACAGCGGAATGACCAGCTTCACCAGGTTTGTGCCGGTATGACGCGCCATAGAGAACGCCACGCTTATCAGCAGCACAATCGCCACTTCAAAGAACAGCGGCAGCGCGCAAATCAAGCCGGCCAGGCCAATCGCATAGTGCGCGCGGTTATGACCAAAGGATTTAAGCATCTTGACGGCTATCTGATCGACCGCGCCGGTTTCATGCAGAATTTTACCGAACATCGCCCCCAGCGCGACCACAATCGCCAGGAATCCCAGCGTGCCGCCCATCCCTTTTTCCATGGTCGCGGCGATTTTATCAAGCGGCATCCCTGAAAAAAGCCCCGCGCCCATTGAGACGACCATTAACGCGACGAAGGCGTGCATACGCGCCTTCATCACGAGAAACAGCAGCAGTAAGACGGAACCGACGGCGGTTAAAACCAGTGTTAATGTACTCACAGCGTACTGCCTTTATTGATGACCTCAATGGTGCTCGCCACGACGCCTTCCAGCGGCTGGTCGATATCCACCACCAGAACATCGCGTTCGTCGGCACCCGGCTCTTGCAGCGTTTCAAACTGCGTCACCAGCATCTGGGTTTTGAAGAAATGGCCTTTGCGCGCTTTCAGACGGCTTTCAATGACGTCGAAATCACCTTTCAGATAGATAAAGGAGAGGTTAGGGTTTCCCTCGCGCAACAGGTCGCGATAGTGTTTTTTCAGTGCGGAACAGACAATCAGCGAGATTTTATTGGTACGCTGCATCGCGAAAGCGGCGTCGTTCAGCGCCTGCAACCACGGTTTGCGGTCATCATCATTCAACGGCTCGCCGGAGGCCATTTTTTCAATATTGCAGCGCGGATGCAGAAAATCGCCGTCCAGAAACGCGGCATGAAGCTGATGCGCCACGGCGCTTGCGACAGCGGATTTACCGCTGCCTGATACGCCCATCAGAACGTAAACGTGGTGATCATGATTAGTCGTGCTCAAAGCGGGCCCCCACTCTACAAGTTGCAAAATTTGTTACGGGTAACTGTTATCGGTAACATTGTCCAACCGCACCATTCACGACGCAATGACCATTCGTGCCAAAAGTGAATAAGTGTGAGCTACTTCAAAGTTGTCAGACTAAATAGATCCGCCCGGTGACAAGGTGAAACCTAAATCTAACATTTTCGGCGTGACCGTTTCGCCGCGAATGCGGGCCAACAGACGTTCCGCGCCAATGCTGCCCATTCGCTCGCGCGGCGTCAGGACGCTTGCCAGACGCGGTTCCATCACCTGGCCGATGTCATGACCGTGGAACCCGGCGATCGCCATGTCGTCCGGGATTTTTAGCCCCAGGCGCTGGCATTCGAAGGCCGCCCCCACCGCCAGGTCATCGTTGGTGCAAAAAATACCGTCAAGCTGTGGGTATTCGCGTCGCGCCTGGCGCATGAGTTCGATACCGGAAGAGTAGGATGAAGATTGCTCCATCATCACACTGTAAGGAACCAGTCCTGCGTCCCGCATCGCCTGTTCATAGCCCTTCTGCTTGATGATAGTACGTTCGTCGAGGCGCGCCCCCAGATAGGCGATATGACGATGACCGCGCGCGATAATCGCGGCGGTCATCTGGCGCGCGGCCTCGAAGTTGTCAAAACCGACGGCAATATCGAGACACGGCGACTGGCTGTCCATCAGTTCCATCACCGGAATCCCGGCGACTTCGATCATTTTTAAGGTGCGCGGCGTATGGGTACGCTCAGTGAGGATCAGGCCGTCGATATTCCAGGAGAGCATCGATTCCAGGCGCTCCTGCTCCATCTCCGGTTTATAGCCGTAGTGCGCCAGCATGGTTTGATACCCGTGGGCGTCGGTGACAGCCTCAATGCCGCGTAACACTTCCGCAAAGACCTGGTTGGTTAAAGACGGCAGCAGAACGCCAATGGCGCGGCTGGTGGCGTTGGAAAGAATGTCAGGCGCGCGATTAGGAATGTACCCGAGCTCATCAAGCGCAGCCGCAATTTTACCCCGCAGCGCGACGGAGACCTGCTCCGGATTACGCAAAAAACGGCTGACCGTCATTTTGGTCACGCCCACACGGTCGGCCACATCCTGAAGTACGGGTCTTTTCTTTTTCATCGTCCTGAAAGGTATAAAAGGGATAGATTTGCCCAGTTTACCACGGACGTGCGGAATTAATGACAAACGATGAAAAGCCGGATGGCAACGCTTTCGCGTCTTATCCGGCCTACAAAAGGTTACAGCACGTTAGACTGGCGGCAAGTCAAACAACAACACTTCACTGTCGCTGTCGGCATGAATCGAGATTGCCTGCTCATCCCAAATCGCAAGGCCGTCGCTGGTCGTCGCTTTGGTACCGTTAATGGTCACGTTACCTTTTACCACCTGGATCCAGACGCGGCGCTCAGCGGCAATCTGATGCACCGACTGCTCATCTTTGAGCAGCGCCCAGCGGTACAGCTCCATATCCTGGTGGACCTTCAGCGAACCATCGCGAGCATCTGGCGAAAGCACCAGTTGCTTGCCCTGCGCGGCGTCGAAGCGACGCTGTTCGTAGCGCGGCGTGATGCCGGTTTCTTGCGGAATGATCCAGATCTGGTACAGCCGCAGACGATCCGTTTTGCTCGGGTTGTACTCGGAGTGGCGAACGCCGGTCCCGGCGCTCATAATCTGGAATTCACCTGCCGGAACCTGTTCTTTATTGCCCATACTGTCCTGGTGTTCTACGGCGCCTTCCAGTACATAGGTCAAAATTTCCATGTCTTTATGCGGATGCGTGCCGAACCCCTGGCCTGCGTCAATCACATCGTCGTTAATCACACGCAGCGCCGAGAACCCCATAAAGTTCGGATCGTAATAATCGGCAAAAGAAAAGGTATGCCAGGAGTCAAGCCAGCCATGATTCGCATGACCGCGGTCGTTTGCTTTGCGTAAGTAGATCATTGTGTTCACCCCCAGATGTTTTCGATGGAATAAGTGTGGACTCATTCCGTCCGGGATCATAGAGGGTGAAAATTGACTCCTCTGTTCAAAAAATATGAATAAGCGCAGAGGAGTCTGTAATGGCTATTTAGCGAGGGTTATCGTCGCAGGCGATGCCTGTTCGAAAGCACGTTCGAGGATTTCCAGATTGGTAAGAACTTCAGATTCCTTGACGTAATTAGGCGTACCGACGGTCAACGTCTGGTACAGCGCATCATAAACACGACCATAGTCACCCGTTTCCGGTTTCACCTCTTCTTTCACCGTAACGCCGTCGTCATTGACATACTCCAGCACACCGACGGATTCGTCAGCGGCAAAACCCGGCTCGCCAGGCATAATGTTCGCTTTCAGGCTGGTTTCTTGTTGATCGATACCGTATTTCACAAACGAACCTTTAGTGCCGTGAACAATAAACTTCGGATAGTCGATTTTCACCAGATGGCTGGTTTTAACGATAGCCTTCAAATCGCCATAAAACAGTTGCGCTTCAAAGGTGTCATCCGGGTTCGCTTTATTACGCAGGCTACGAATGTCATACGCGACATGATCCGGGCGGCCAAATAGCGAAATAATTTGATCCATGGTGTGGACGCCAAGTCCGTAGAAAGCGCCATCCTGCGGCAGGCCCGGTTTGGTTTCCGCCACGGGTCGGTAGTAGTCAAAATGGCTTTCAACTTCGACAATCTTGCCCAGTTTCCCGCTCTCAATCGCTTTTTTAGCCGTGAGAAAACAGGAATCAAAACGCCGATTCTGATATGGCGTGACGGTCAGTCCTTTGCTTCGCGCCAGGTCGAACAACACTTTTGCCTCCGCCAGCGTCGGCGTGAAAGGTTTCTCAACCAGCACATTTTTACCCGCTTCCAGCACGCGTTTAGCGTATTCGAAATGGCTGTCAGCATGGGTACAGACGATCACCAATTTTACCTGCGGATCGCCCAACACCTCATCCAGATCGCTGGTGAAGTGAATATGTGAATACTGCGGCACCTGCTCTTCCGGTTTAGCGTGACGACGGAAAATATGCGCGACATGCCAGGTATCTTTACGATTCAGAACGTAGGGGAGATGGTAACGGGTGGTGCTTTTGCCGAATCCAATAAATGCGCAGTGTAAGGTCATGAGACGATCCTTTTGAAGATGATTGTTTACACCATAGCGCAAAGCGTGAGGAGACTGAATGTTGGATTCTTTGACGGTGGCGGAGAAGCCTTTTCGGGCCTACAAAAGCAGATGCCTCAAGATCGGCCGTCGGCGTCGCGGTCAGTTTGTTCACGGCAAGCGCGCAGGGGCCGGAGCGTACTAAATGTACGTGAGGAGCACGAGCACTTCCCGGGGACAAAATGACAAGTAAGCCAGGCTGAAACAAACCCCAAAAAAAAAGCCAGCAAAAGCTGGCCAAAATAATACTGGAAGCAATGTGAGCAATGTCGTGCTTTCAGGTTCTCCGCAGGGGTTCCCCTGAATGCAAGGCAATAATAATCATTCTCATTCGCACTTGTCTACTTCTTTTTGCAAAAAAATGCGGTTGACGGAATTTTCTTTCTCAGCGAGTGTAAATACACAATTACCCCTGCAGGAGATAAGGAATGAGTGAAATAGTGATACGCCACGCTGAACCGAAAGATTACGACGCCATTCGTCAGATCCACGCCCAGCCGGAGGTGTACCACAACACGCTACAGGTTCCTCATCCTTCCCTCGAAATGTGGCAGGCGCGGCTAACCGAGCAAGCCGGGGTTAAACAACTGGTTGCCTGCATTGACGATATTGTCGTTGGCCATCTTTCTATTCAGGTCACCCAACGTCCCCGCCGCAGCCACGTGGCCGATTTTGGTATCTGCGTGGATGCCCGGTGGCACAATCGCGGCATTGCCAGCGCGCTGATCCGCACGATGATCGACATGTGTGACAACTGGCTGCGCGTCGAGCGTATCGAGTTAACGGTGTTTGTTGATAACGAGCCCGCGGTGGCGGTGTATAAGAAGTACGGCTTTGAAATCGAAGGCACTGGTAAGAAATACGGCCTGCGCAACGGTGAGTACGTTGATGCGTACTTTATGGCGCGCGTGAAATAAATTTAAGGGCGAGTCTTATCGCCCCTCTTATTGAAAGGACGCAATAGTGAAAAAGTACCTTCCCCTGGTGTTGCTGGCTACACTCCCCCCAGCCTTCGCCATTACCGTACAAAATCTCGATTCCGTACCCAGCGCCATTAAACATTCGGAAGGTAAACAGATTTTTGCTGAGCAAATGGCGGGAACAACACCTGCGAAAGGATTTGGCGAGCTTCCGCAGGGATTATCCGAGAACCAGTGGATTGCCTGGGTTGCGCCGAATGAAGATCCTGACAATCTGATTCTCACGGGAGCCAAAGCCTGGGGCAAAGACGGCAAATATATTGGCATGGCCTGTTTCGCTGACAATCAGGCCGATGCCGCGCAGGCAAAGAAATATGCGGATAACAACTGTCCAGAGAACTACAGCAACGGACGCGCTAATAAATTATATCTCGGCGTTTTTTCCTGGCAGAATCCACAGCTAACGCCTATTGCACGCTCGGAAAAACCGTTAAACCAGCTCTCAGAGTGGAATAAAGCCGCTGAAAAAGAGAGCGATGATGAGTCCGTCAGACCACTGGCTTATTAAACAAAGCTGGATCTGGCACCGTACCGGATCGCGCCTGATACCCTGGCATTTGGGGTGCGGGGTGGATACTCCAATGCCTACTCCGGCGGCGGCGC
>NZ_JBKFSQ010000053.1:0-21867 GCF_046569525.1 Salmonella sp. 741265055_HSA
AATACCTGCCTGTCACGCAGGGGGTCGCGGGTTCGAGTCCCGTCCGTTCCGCCACCCTAATTAGGGGCGTAGTTCAATTGGTAGAGCACCGGTCTCCAAAACCGGGTGTTGGGAGTTCGAGTCTCTCCGCCCCTGCCAGAAATAATCCTTAGCATCTGCTAAGGATTTTTTTTGCCTGAAATTACCTGATTACCTGGTCAGGTAATCGTAAGTTCCCTTCTTTTTCTTTTCATCATTTTCATTGTTCATCCAGCACATCCGTTTTTAACAGATCGCAGATCAGCGAGTATTTATCGCTGTTTTGCAGCCAAATGGCGTATAGCGGCCGTGAAAGCGTTGCGCTGTCGGCAACGGTATGTAATCCGCCCTTTTCATTTGCCCAGTTTACAGGAAGCCAGCTACAGCCATTTAATGCGCTAAGCTGCTGTCGGGCGAGTTCGGCTGAGCTGGTTGTTAATACCGGCACTTCATCTGCTGCGATCAGCCCTGTTTCATGCTGTTGGAAGTCTGGTCCCCACTCCAGCCGCAGATAATTGAGTTCTGATTTCTTACGGACAGGGCTGCTGCAATATAACGCCAAAGTGAAGTGCCCTAACAGTTGACTGCTGAACTCATCCATTTTGGGTGCTTCGGTAGTAATGAGGAGATCAAGCTGGCGTTCATGAAGTTGCTTCACAAGCGATTGCCGTTGAGCGATTCTGGCTTCGAATTGCAGGCCGCTTTGCGGCTCCTGTAGTTGGTACAGTCGACCCAGCCAGGCGTTAAGCATACACTCCCATAAAGACGCGCTGGCGCCGATGGAAAACTCGTTATGGCGTGAGGTATGCGCCACCTCTTTACGTGCCGCCTGCCACGTATTCATCAGCGTTTCCGCATACGGTAAAAGTTTTTCGCCAGCCGTGGTTAAACGGATATTGTTTCTGTGCCGCGTAAAAAGGTTTACGCCCAGTTGATTCTCCAGTTGCCTGATACGAAAGCTCACCGCGGATTGCGTCAGGTAAAGTGCTTCTGCGGCCCGCCCGAAATGGCGTGTCCGGCTAACTTCCAGGAAAGTTTTTAACAATTCCGTATCCACTGTGCTCTCCACAAAATTATTTGTCGTTATGATTTAAATGTTTTGTTTTACACTCTGTCAAGCGTAACTAATACTCCGCGCCATAAATAGCTCAGACAAAGAATTAGGAGCGTGCAGGATGGCGGAAAGCTTTACGACGACTAATCGATATTTTGACAATAAACATTATCCACGTGGATTCTCTCGTCACGGTGATTTCACGATTAAAGAGGCACAACTGCTTGAGCGTCATGGTCATGCCTTTAATGATCTGGATCTTGGCAAGCGTGAGCCTGTGACTGAAGAAGAGAAGCTGTTTGTAGCGGTATGTCGCGGTGAACGTGAGCCGGTAACGGATGCAGAACGCGTCTGGTCCAAGTATATGACGCGTATCAAGCGTCCAAAACGCTTCCACACCTTGTCTGGCGGCAAGCCGCAAGTTGAAGGCGCGGAAGACTACACCGAAGCTGATGATTAATAAAAAGGGCGTAATGCCCTTTTTTTACGCCAACAGCTTTTGCAAATGAATTAACAATCTGTCTATCGCCCGATAGCTTACCGCCTCCTGCAAATGCTGACGCGAGATCTGGTCAGCCAGTTCTATGTCGGCAATGGTTCTGGCCACTTTTAGTAAACGCTGCCAGGCGCGAATGGATAATCCAAGATGCACCAGCGTGTCTTCAAGCCAGCGGGCGTCATCGTGATGCAAAACACAATATTTTTGGATTTCGCGACCCTCCAGACGCGCGTTTAACTTCTTCTGGCGTCGGTACTGCCGTTCATGGGCGGCGATGACCCGCTTTTTTACCGTAGCGCTGCTCTCACCCTTTGAGGCGTGTTGGCTAAGAATCCCGGGCGGAGGAAGCGGTATCTCAAGAGAAAGGTCAAAACGATCAAGAAACGGGCCTGACAACCGATTAAGGTAACGTAGTGTCTGTTCTGGCGTGCAGCGATTATGGTTTCCCTGATAATGTCCGGTCGGGCTGGGATTCATTGCGGCGATTAACTGGAACCTGGCAGGATACGTTATTTTCGCTCTGGTACGGGATAAATGAATTTGACCGGATTCTATAGGTTCACGTAGCGCATCCAGTGTGCGTCGCTCAAATTCAGGCAATTCATCAAGGAACAAAATTCCGTTGTGCGCCAGCGATATCTCTCCCGGTGCGGGTATTGCGCCGCCGCCGACCATAGCAGTAAGTGAGGCGCTATGATGAGGTGAGCGAAAGGGGCGTTGCTGCCATCGTTTTTGTATCGTATCGGCATTAACCAGACTGAGGATCGCGGCGCTTTCCAACGCCTCTTCATTGCTTAATAGTGGAAGAATCCCGCTCAGTCGACTGGCCAGCATGGTTTTACCCGTACCCGGCGGGCCGATCAATAGCAGATTATGTCCCCCTGCCGCTGTAATCTCCAGGCCGCGTTTACCCTGCTCCTGACCGATCACATCGCGAAGATCGGCAGTTGCGGTAGGCGATGCCATATCCTGAGCTAAAGGTCTTTCCAGGGCGTGTTTCCCTTCCAGAAAGGCGCAGACGGTTTGTAGATGATCGGCGATAAAACATCCTTCTTTGCTGATAAGCCCAACCTCCGCCGCGTTCTCTGTTGCGACGATAATATTTCTGCCGGCCCTGATGGCTTCCGTTGCACTTGATATTGCGCCAGGAACGCCACGTAATGCGCCTGTAAGCGCTAACTCACCCACCAGCTCATATGCCTCAAGATTCGACGCTGTAAGCTGCTCAGACGCGGCCAGAAGCGCAACAGCAATAG
Source organism: Salmonella sp. 741265055_HSA (assembly GCF_046569525.1). Lineage (NCBI taxonomy): Bacteria > Pseudomonadati > Pseudomonadota > Gammaproteobacteria > Enterobacterales > Enterobacteriaceae > Salmonella > Salmonella sp. 741265055_HSA. The sequence goes on from NZ_JBKFSQ010000053.1 coordinate 2,828, forward strand.
GCAGGTCATACCTTCCGCCCTCTTTCGGTAGATCGGCTGGAGCAAGGTTAATGGTTATTTTTTTAGCCGGAAATTCATATCCGCTATTAATAATCGCACTACGTACCCGGTCACGCGCCTCTTTTACCGTGGTTTCCGGTAGGCCAACCATGGTTAATCCCGGTAATCCATTACTGATATGCACCTCTATAGTGATAGGCGGCGCATTGACGCCAAGTGCGGCGCGGGTATGAACAATCGCCAGTGACATAATCCCTCCTGTTACGTGGATTATGCGGAATAGAAGAGAAAATCGAATTACTGACTTTTTGTTTTTTAGCGGCTGATTCCTGAATTTTGGCGTCATTTTCAGGTAAGAAACATTAAACTGGAAGAACGCTCGCAGAAGCGAAAAGAAGGAAAACAGGGTGTAAAGCGCACCAAAAGGGGGAGGAAAACGTGAAAATTTTTCAGTTGCTAATTTTTCTTATAAAAAACAAAGCACTTTTAGGCATTCACCTGCATTATCTGAAACGTGGTTAAAAAAATATCTTGTGCTATTGGCAAAACCTATGGTAACTCTTTAGGTATTCCTTCGAACAAGATGCAAGAATAGACAAAAATGACAGCCCTTCTACGAGTGATTAGCCTGGTCGTGATTAGCGTGGTGGTGATTATTATCCCACCGTGCGGGGCTGCACTTGGACGAGGAAAGGCTTAGAAATCAAGCCTTAACGAACTAAGACCCCCGCACCGAAAGGTCCGGGGGTTTTTTTTGGCCTGAAAAACTTAAGCGAGGAGCAGAGCGTGAATAACAGCATAAAATTCTGTTTCTCAAGATTTACGACGGGGATGTAACTATGAACGGGGCACAGTGGGTGGTACATGCTTTGCGAGCGCAGGGGGTGAAAACCGTATTTGGTTATCCTGGCGGCGCAATTATGCCGGTTTACGACGCGTTGTATGACGGTGGTGTGGAGCATTTGTTGTGCCGACACGAGCAGGGTGCCGCAATGGCGGCAATCGGTTATGCCCGTTCTACCGGCAAAACCGGTGTTTGTATCGCCACTTCCGGCCCTGGCGCCACTAACCTGATCACTGGCCTGGCGGATGCGTTGTTAGATTCGATCCCCGTCGTCGCGATCACGGGTCAGGTTTCCGCCCCGTTCATCGGCACTGATGCGTTCCAGGAGGTGGATGTGTTAGGGCTGTCGCTGGCCTGCACCAAACACAGCTTTCTGGTGCAGTCGCTGGCAGAGTTGCCGCGCATCATGGCGGAGGCTTTTGAAGTCGCTAACGCTGGCCGTCCTGGCCCGGTTCTGGTGGATATCCCGAAAGATATCCAGTTGGCCAGCGGTGAGCTGGAACCCTGGTTCACTACCGTTGCTAACGAAGCGACATTCCCGCAGGCTGATGTTGAACAGGCGCGCCAGATGCTGGAACAGGCGAAAAAACCCATGTTGTACGTCGGCGGTGGTGTTGGTATGGCGCAGGCGGTTCCGGCGCTGCGTAAATTTATCGCGGTAACGCAAATGCCAGTTACCTGTACGCTGAAAGGTCTGGGCGCTGTTGAAGCTGATTATCCGTACTATCTGGGCATGCTGGGAATGCACGGTACTAAAGCGGCTAATTTCGCGGTGCAAGAGTGTGATTTACTGATCGCAGTGGGTGCACGTTTTGATGACCGGGTGACCGGTAAGCTGAATACGTTTGCGCCGAACGCCAGCGTAATCCATATGGATATCGACCCGGCGGAAATGAACAAACTGCGTCAGGCACACGTCGCGTTGCAGGGCGATTTAAATTCGCTGTTGCCGGCATTACAGCAACCGCTGAAGATCGACGCATGGCGTCAGTCCTGTGCAGAGCTGCGCGCAGAACACGCCTGGCGCTATGACCATCCTGGCGAGACTATCTATGCGCCGTTGTTGTTGAAGCAATTGTCGGAACGCAAACCCGCAGACAGCGTGGTGACGACGGATGTGGGGCAGCATCAGATGTGGTCAGCCCAGCATATGACTTACACCCGCCCGGAGAACTTCATCACTTCCAGCGGTCTGGGGACGATGGGATTCGGCTTACCGGCGGCCGTTGGCGCGCAGGTAGCGCGACCGAATGATACCGTTATCTGTATCTCCGGTGACGGCTCCTTCATGATGAATGTTCAGGAGTTGGGCACCGTAAAACGCAAGCAGTTACCGTTGAAGATAGTCTTACTCGACAACCAGCGGTTAGGGATGGTTCGACAATGGCAGCAACTGTTTTTCCAGGAGCGATATAGCGAAACCACCCTGACCGATAACCCCGATTTCCTCATGCTGGCCAGCGCCTTCGGCATTCCAGGCCAGCACATTACTCGTAAAGACCAGGTTGAAGCGGCACTCGACACAATGTTGGCAAGCGAAGGGCCGTACCTGCTTCACGTCTCAATCGACGAACTTGAAAATGTCTGGCCGTTGGTGCCGCCTGGCGCCAGTAACTCTGAAATGCTGGAGAAATTATCATGATGCAACATCAGGTCAATGTATCGGCACGCTTTAATCCAGAAACCTTAGAACGTGTTTTACGCGTGGTGCGCCATCGTGGTTTTCAGGTGTGCTCCATGAATATGGAAGCCGCGACCGATGCGCAGAATATAAATATTGAATTGACCGTTGCCAGTCCCCGGTCGGTCGACTTACTGTTTAGTCAGTTAAGTAAACTGGTAGATGTTGCGCATGTTGCGATCTGCCAGAGCGCTGCCACATCACAACAAATCCGCGCCTGAGCGCAAAAGGAAGAAAAATGACGACGAAAAAAGCTGATTACATTTGGTTCAATGGCGAGATGGTGCGCTGGGAAGACGCGAAGGTTCACGTAATGTCTCACGCGCTGCACTACGGTACGTCGGTATTTGAAGGGATTCGGTGCTACGACTCTCACAAAGGCCCGGTAGTGTTTCGTCATCGTGAACATATGCAGCGCCTGCGCGACTCAGCAAAAATTTATCGTTTTCCGGTTTCCCAGAGCATTGATGAGCTGATGGAAGCCTGCCGCGAAGTGATCCGCAAAAACAACCTGACCAGCGCCTATATCCGTCCGTTGGTATTTGTAGGCGATGTCGGTATGGGCGTTAACCCGCCCCCGGGATACACCACTGACGTCATCATCGCCGCGTTCCCGTGGGGGGCATACCTGGGCGCCGAAGCGCTGGATCAGGGGATCGATGCGATGGTTTCTTCCTGGAATCGCGCTGCGCCGAACACCATTCCGACCGCCGCCAAAGCGGGCGGGAACTATCTTTCCTCACTGCTGGTGGGTAGCGAAGCGCGCCGCCACGGCTATCAGGAAGGCATCGCCCTGGATGTAAACGGCTATATCTCCGAAGGCGCAGGCGAAAACCTGTTTGAGGTGAAAGATGGCGTGCTGTTTACTCCGCCGTTTACCTCTTCCGCGCTGCCAGGCATTACTCGCGACGCGATCATCAAACTGGCGAAAGAGCTGGGTATTGAAGTGCGCGAGCAGGTGCTGTCCCGTGAATCGCTGTATCTGGCCGACGAAGTGTTTATGTCCGGAACCGCGGCAGAAATTACTCCGGTACGCAGCGTTGATGGTATCCAGGTAGGCGAAGGCCGCTGCGGCCCTGTTACCAAGCGTATTCAACAAGCCTTCTTTGGTCTCTTCACTGGAGAAACCGAGGATAAATGGGGCTGGTTGGATCCGGTAAATTCATAATAAATAAAATTAATATTTTCCCAAAATAATTTGCGTCACAGGAAGGCGGCAACGCAGCGAATCCCCAGTGTAGTAAGTGACTGGGGTGAGTGAGGCAGCCAACGCACCTGTGGCGTGAAGTATGAAGGGAAAAGATGGGGAGTAAATAAAGCATGCCTAAGTACCGTTCCGCCACCACCACCCATGGTCGTAATATGGCGGGTGCCCGCGCGCTGTGGCGCGCCACAGGAATGACCGACAGTGATTTTGGCAAACCGATTATCGCCGTGGTGAACTCATTCACTCAGTTTGTGCCGGGTCACGTTCATCTGCGCGATCTCGGTAAGCTGGTCGCCGAACAGATTGAAGCTTCCGGCGGTGTGGCGAAAGAGTTCAACACTATTGCCGTGGATGACGGGATCGCCATGGGGCACGGGGGTATGCTCTATTCACTGCCGTCGCGCGAGCTGATCGCCGACTCCGTGGAGTACATGGTGAACGCCCATTGCGCTGACGCGATGGTGTGTATCTCCAACTGCGACAAAATCACCCCAGGGATGCTGATGGCCTCGCTGCGCCTGAATATTCCGGTAATCTTTGTCTCCGGCGGACCGATGGAAGCCGGGAAAACCAAACTGTCCGATCAGATCATCAAGCTCGATCTGGTTGATGCCATGATTCAGGGAGCGGACCCGAAAGTCTCTGACGATCAAAGTAACCAGGTGGAGCGCTCCGCCTGTCCAACCTGCGGCTCCTGCTCCGGCATGTTTACCGCTAACTCCATGAATTGCCTGACCGAAGCGCTGGGCCTGTCGCAGCCGGGCAACGGTTCGCTGCTGGCGACCCATGCTGACCGGAAGCAGTTGTTCCTCAATGCCGGTAAGCGGATTGTTGAACTGACTAAACGCTATTACGAGCAGGATGACGAAAGCGCACTGCCACGAAACATTGCCAACAAGGCGGCGTTTGAGAATGCGATGACGCTGGATATTGCGATGGGCGGTTCGACCAATACCGTTCTGCATCTACTGGCGGCGGCGCAGGAAGCGGAAATCGACTTCACCATGAGTGATATCGACAAGCTGTCCCGCAAGGTGCCGCAGTTGTGTAAAGTGGCGCCAAGTACCCAGAAATACCATATGGAAGACGTTCACCGTGCCGGCGGTGTGCTGGGTATTTTAGGCGAGCTGGATCGCGCCGGGCTGCTGAACCGCAACGTGAAAAACGTATTAGGCCTGACGCTGCCACAAACGCTGGAACAGTACGACATCACGATTACGCAGGACGAAGCGGTTAAAAAAATGTTCCGTGCTGGCCCTGCCGGTATCCGTACTACCCAGGCGTTCTCGCAGGATTGTCGCTGGGATTCGCTGGATGACGACCGCGCAGCGGGTTGCATCCGCTCGCTGGAATATGCCTATAGCAAAGACGGCGGTCTGGCGGTGCTGTATGGCAACTTCGCCGAAAACGGCTGCATCGTTAAAACCGCGGGCGTCGATGACAGCATCCTTAAATTCACCGGCCCTGCCAAAGTTTACGAAAGCCAGGACGACGCGGTAGAGGCAATACTCGGCGGCAAAGTAGTGGAAGGCGATGTAGTCGTGATCCGCTACGAAGGGCCGAAAGGCGGGCCGGGAATGCAGGAAATGCTCTATCCGACCAGTTTCCTGAAGTCGATGGGGCTGGGCAAAGCCTGCGCGCTCATCACCGATGGGCGTTTCTCCGGCGGTACTTCGGGTCTTTCCATCGGCCACGTCTCGCCGGAAGCGGCCAGCGGCGGCACTATTGCGCTGATTGAAGATGGCGACACTATTGCGATTGATATCCCGAACCGCAGCATTCAGTTGCAGTTGAGCGAGGCTGAAATCGCCGCACGCCGCGAGGCGCAGGAAGCTCGCGGCGATAAAGCCTGGACGCCGAAAAATCGTCAGCGCCAGGTTTCGTTTGCCCTGCGTGCCTACGCCAGCCTGGCGACCAGCGCCGATAAAGGTGCGGTGCGCGATAAATCGAAACTGGGAGGCTGATGATGGCGGAATCTCAACCTCTGTCAGTCGCGCCGGAAGGGGCGGAGTATCTGCGCGCGGTGCTACGCGCGCCAGTATACGAAGCGGCGCAGGTGACGCCGCTGCAAAAAATGGAAAAGCTCTCGTCACGTCTGGACAACGTTATTCTCGTCAAACGCGAAGACCGGCAGCCGGTACATAGCTTTAAGCTGCGCGGCGCTTACGCGATGATGGCCGGATTGACCGAAGAACAAAAAGCCCACGGCGTGATTACCGCGTCGGCGGGGAACCATGCACAGGGCGTGGCGTTCTCCTCCGCGCGGCTTGGCGTGAAGGCGCTGATCGTCATGCCAAAAGCAACGGCGGATATTAAAGTCGATGCGGTACGCGGTTTTGGCGGCGAAGTGCTGTTGCACGGCGCTAATTTTGATGAAGCGAAAGCGAAAGCTATTGAGCTGGCGCAGCAGCAGGGTTTTACCTGGGTGCCGCCGTTTGATCACCCAATGGTGATCGCCGGGCAGGGCACGCTGGCGCTGGAACTGCTTCAGCAGGATTCGCATCTCGATCGTGTCTTTGTGCCGGTTGGCGGCGGCGGCCTGGCGGCGGGCGTAGCGGTACTGATCAAACAATTGATGCCGCAAATCAAAGTGATTGCCGTCGAAGCGGAGGATTCCGCCTGCCTGAAAGCGGCGTTGGAAGCCGGTCATCCAGTGGATCTCCCGCGCGTTGGGTTGTTTGCTGAAGGCGTGGCGGTAAAACGCATCGGCGACGAAACGTTCCGGCTGTGTCAGGAATACCTTGATGATATTGTCACCGTGGATAGCGACGCTATCTGCGCGGCGATGAAAGATTTGTTTGAAGATGTGCGTGCGGTGGCGGAGCCGTCCGGCGCGCTGGCGCTGGCGGGGATGAAGAAATATATCGGCCAGCACAATATTCGCGGCGAACGCCTGGCGCACGTCCTTTCCGGCGCCAACGTTAACTTCCACGGCTTGCGCTATGTGTCTGAACGCTGCGAGCTGGGGGAACAGCGCGAAGCGTTACTGGCGGTGACCATTCCGGAAGAAAAGGGGAGCTTCCTCAAATTCTGCCAGTTGCTTGGCGGGCGTATGGTCACTGAATTTAACTACCGTTTTGCCGACGCGAAAAATGCCTGTATTTTTGTCGGCGTCCGCGTCAGTCAGGGGCTGGAGGAGCGAAAAGAGATTATCACCCAACTGTGCGACGGCGGTTATAGCGTAGTGGATCTCTCCGACGATGAAATGGCGAAGCTGCATGTGCGCTATATGGTCGGCGGACGCCCCTCCAAGCCATTACAGGAGCGTTTGTATAGTTTCGAATTTCCGGAGTCGCCCGGCGCGTTGCTCAAATTCCTGCATACGCTTGGCACGCACTGGAATATTTCGTTATTCCATTACCGCAGCCACGGTACCGATTATGGCCGCGTGCTGGCGGCGTTCGAGTTAGGCGATCATGAGCCGGATTTCGAAACCCGGCTGCATGAGCTGGGCTATGAATGCCATGATGAGAGCAATAACCCGGCGTTCCGGTTCTTTCTGGCGGGTTAATTCAGCGTTTAGTTTTTCAGGCCCACAAAGTAAAGTGGGCCTGATATCCAGATATGATCTTCCCTCAGTTATTGGGTTTTTCTGCCAGCCCGGAGCATCCACTCATTTAATTTTGCGAGACGTTTTCCAGAAGGCGCCCAATCTGCTTGTGGTGAAACTCGGCTCACCATATCGTTAGCACCGCCATCACTCGCACCTGTTAAAAACAATGTATAAAATTTTATACACAAGGATGTTATGTTACTCACCCGAGCTCTCTCCAATGAAAAAGAAATTCGATGAGTGGGATCTTCTCTGGAGGATCTCCTGGCTTTTCCCATAACGGTACGTAAAGCAGTCGGTTATCAGCTTCACAAAATTCAGTATGGAATTGAACCCGATGACTGGAAACCGTTTTCAGAAATTGGGGCTGGGGTAAATGAAATTCGGATTCGTGACAACAATGGTATCTATCGCGTTATGTATGTCGCTAAGTTTGAAGAAGCACTCTACGTTTTGCATAGTTTCCAAAAACAGACGCAACAAACCAGTCAGCACGATAAAAACATCGCCAGAACGCGTTATAACCGGGTGGTGCAACAACGGAGAAACAGCTTGTGATTGCCAAAACTGATAGTGATATTCGCCATGTGACGCCATCTGGCGGTAATGTTTTTGCTGATTTGGGGTTTGATAAGCAGGACGCAGAAAAGTTTTACGCTGATTCCCTGAGTGAAATCGAAAACACGTTAGCCATTAAAGAACAGCTCATGGAAGAAATTACCCTCTGGATTACGCGAAACCAGATGAAGCAAGCCGAGGTTGCTACAGTTTTGCATATATCCCGACCGCGCGTTTCTGATGTCGTCAACAAGAAATGCAGCAAATTCACCATTGATGCTCTGGTGAATATGCTTAGCCGTATTGGGAAGCCTGTTCGGGTAATGGTAGGGCCGTAAAACTAATTCGGTAAAATCTTCCAGAACGCATCAATTAGCGGCTCATGCAGCCGCTTTTTTTGCGCGCAGACGCCCAGTTCAAACGGCGTTTTTTCGTCGCTGCGATCTAAAATCATCACCCGATTGCGCACTGGTTCCGGGCTGTTTTCCAGCACCACTTCCGGCAGCAGCGCCACGCCGCAGCCCAGCGCCACCATTGAGACCATCGCTTCGTGACCGCCGACGGTGGCGTAAATCTGCGGATTGCTGATTTTATGGCGGCGGAACCATAGCTCAATGCGGCGGCGTACCGGCCCCTGATCGGCCATGATAAACGGCACCGTCGACCAGTCGGGCTTATCAACCGAAACCTGATTGCGCACCGGGCAGGGCAGCGCCGGGGCGATCAGCACTACCGCCAGATTTTCCAGCATCGAAAACGCCACCGCGCCGGGCAGCGTTTCTGGTTTGCCGGCGATTGCCAGGTCCGCTTCTCCCGTTACCACCTTTTCCATCGCATCGGCAGCATCGCCGGTCGTCAATTTGATTTCAACAGAAGGGTGTTCGGCGCGAAAACGGTCAAGGATCGGCGGCAGATGACTGTATGCCGCGGTCACTGAACAGAAGATATGGAGTTCGCCGGAAAGGGACGGCCCCTGCTGATCGAGGGTATGGCGCAACTGCTGATATTGCAAAAGTGTCTGTTGGGCAAACACTCGCAGCTCTTCACCCGCTTCGGTCAGCGTGACCGTGCGGTTATCACGCACAAACAGCGGCTGGCCGAGATCTTCTTCCAGCCGCTGAATCTGCCGGGAGAGCGTGGAGGGGCTGACGTGCATCGCCCGCGCGCTGCGGCCAAAGTGGCGGCTTTCCGCCAGATGCAGGAAGGTTTTTAGATCGCGTAAATCCACAGACGGACCTCCGGTTTTTGACGTTGCATAAACCGCAACATAACGTTGTGAATATATCAATTTCCGCAATAAATTTCCTGTTGTAATGTGGGTTCATTCGCACAGATAGCAATCTGTAAACCGAACAATAAGCGCGACAACACAACATCACGGAGTACACCATCATGGCTAACTACTTTAATACACTGAATCTGCGCCAGCAGCTGGCGCAGCTGGGTAAATGCCGCTTTATGGGCCGCGACGAATTCGCCGACGGCGCGAGCTACCTGCAGGGTAAAAAAGTGGTCATCGTCGGCTGTGGCGCTCAGGGGCTGAACCAGGGCCTGAACATGCGTGACTCCGGTCTGGATATTTCCTACGCCCTGCGTAAAGAAGCCATTGCTGAGAAGCGTGCTTCCTGGCGTAAAGCGACCGAAAACGGCTTCAAAGTGGGTACCTACGAAGAGCTGATCCCGCAGGCGGATCTGGTGGTTAACCTGACGCCGGACAAACAGCACTCCGACGTGGTGCGTTCTGTACAGCCGCTGATGAAAGACGGCGCGGCGCTGGGCTACTCCCACGGCTTCAACATCGTGGAAGTGGGCGAGCAGATCCGTAAAGACATCACCGTGGTGATGGTGGCGCCGAAGTGTCCGGGCACCGAAGTGCGCGAAGAGTACAAACGTGGTTTCGGCGTGCCGACGCTGATCGCCGTTCACCCGGAAAACGACCCGAAAGGCGAAGGCATGGCGATTGCGAAAGCCTGGGCTGCGGCCACCGGCGGTCACCGTGCGGGCGTACTGGAATCTTCTTTCGTTGCAGAAGTGAAATCTGACCTGATGGGCGAGCAGACTATTCTGTGCGGTATGCTGCAGGCCGGTTCTCTGCTGTGCTTCGACAAGCTGGTGGCAGAAGGCACCGACCCGGCATACGCCGAAAAACTGATTCAGTTCGGCTGGGAAACCATCACCGAAGCGCTGAAGCAGGGCGGCATCACCCTGATGATGGACCGTCTGTCTAACCCGGCGAAACTGCGTGCTTACGCGCTGTCCGAACAATTGAAAGAGATCATGGCGCCGCTGTTCCAGAAACACATGGATGACATCATCTCCGGCGAATTCTCGTCCGGCATGATGGCTGACTGGGCTAACGACGATAAGAAACTGCTGACCTGGCGTGAAGAGACCGGTAAAACCGCGTTCGAAACCGCGCCGCAGTTTGAAGGTAAAATCGGCGAGCAGGAGTACTTCGATAAAGGCGTGCTGATGATTGCGATGGTGAAAGCGGGCGTTGAGCTGGCGTTCGAAACCATGGTCGATTCCGGCATCATCGAAGAGTCTGCTTACTACGAATCACTGCACGAACTGCCGCTGATCGCGAACACTATCGCCCGTAAGCGTCTGTACGAAATGAACGTAGTTATCTCTGATACCGCAGAATACGGTAACTATCTGTTCTCTTACGCTTGCGTACCGCTGCTGAAACCGTTTATGGCGGAATTGCAACCGGGCGATCTGGGTCACGCTATCCCGGAAGGCGCAGTAGACAACGCACAGCTTCGCGACGTGAACGACGCGATTCGTAGTCATGCTATCGAGAAAGTGGGCCAGAAACTGCGCGGCTATATGACGGATATGAAGCGTATTGCGGTAGCGGGTTGATATACCTTGTCGGGTGGAGCTAGCGCTTACCCGACCTACAAAATCAATCAGACGATGTAGGCCGGGTAAGGCGTAGCCGCCACCCGGCTTTTTATTTGCGATACAATACCTTAATGATGTGGTAACCGAACTGGGTATGCAATGGACCGGTTGGCTCCAGTACCGGGCAGGAAAAGACTACTTTATCGAATGCCGGAACCATCTGGCCCTGACGAAATTCGCCTAAATGACCGCCTTTTTTACCGGATGGGCAGATAGAATGCTTCTTCGCCAGCTTCTCAAAATCGCCGCCGTTTTTAATTTGCTCCAGAAGATCTAAAGCCAGTTTCTCTTCTTTTACAAGGATATGCAGTGCTGCTGCCATTTTTGCCATTATTGTGTTCTCACGTCGCAAAGATTGGCCGTCACTTTATCACTCCTTAGGCCGTCAGACATATACTCTTCGCCATTACAGGACAGATGTCCCGCCTGATTTAATGAACCGGGAGATAAGCGGCATTTTTAGCGGGCGTATTTCGGATTTGCGGGACGGCGGTCCTGTCCTTTCTGGCAAGGGGCGAGATACCATGAACATAATGAAAAACGCAGAATTTCCAGACGACTGGCTTTTAGGGCTACGCCAGGTCGTACGCGACCCAGTGCTTTATGAATTACTCAAATATTGTCCGTTGGAAATCATGCAGTGCTGGCGATTTGACGACATTTCCCGCGGCGCGCTTATCTGCCGCCAGGGGGAAATATGCCAGCAATTTTCGCTCATCGTGGCCGGCGAAGTGGATGTTTTTTACGAAGCTGAAGATGGACGCCGTTACCGGCAGGCGCGTTATGGCAAAGGCGACATGCTGGGTGAGCTGGAGATATTTGAGTCGCGGCATTACATCTGTTCTGTCGTAGCCGTCGGCAATGTACAGCTACTCAGCCTGGCGCAAGCGCATTTTTGCCGCTGGCTGACACTGGATAACCACTTTAACCAGCGAATGCTGCGTTTTTTCAGCCAACAGTATTACCAGTTGTCGAAAAAGGCCAGTAGCGACAATTTGTACTCGCTGCATCAGCGCGTATGCCAGGCATTATGGCTGCGTTATCAACAATATGAATCAACCACTATTTTGCTTGATAAGCAGAATCTTGGTCAGGAATTTGCGGCGACGACGCGCAGTATCAACCGGATACTGCACGATCTGAAATCGTTGAACATTATCGATACCGACGGTGAGCGGATCATTTTACTGGCTCCTGAAAAACTCAAACAGGAGGCGGACATCTGAACCTCTCAGAACAATAAGGAGACGGGAGATGCAACCCCATATTCGGCTTAACACAAGCATGACCCGCGCGAAATATGCGCTTTTGCCCGGCGATCCCGGGCGGGTGGATAGAATCGCCCGTTTTCTTGATAAGGCTGAGATTCTGGGTCAAAACCGGGAGTTTCGCGCGGCGCGCGGCTGGTATCAGGGCGTTGAAATAGTCGTGCTCTCCACCGGAATCGGCGGACCGTCAACCGCTATCGCCATCGAGGAGTTACGCCAGGTTGGCGTCAACACATTAATCCGTATCGGTAGTTGCGGCGCGTTGCAGGACTCGCTGGCGTTGGGCGATGTGATCATCGCCCACGGCGCGGTGGCTGACGACGGCGCCAGCAAAACCTATGCACCCGCCAGTTATCCGGCTTGTGCGGACCCGTATCTTACCGCCACGCTGATACAGCAGGCGAAACAGATGAATATCTCTGCCGTTTACGGGCTGGTGCGCAGCCATGACAGCTTTTATACCGATCGCGAAGCTGAACTGGATGCCGAATGGTCGGCCCGTGGGGTTCTCGGCGCGGATATGGAAACCGCCGCGTTGATGGTCGTGGGGGCGTTACGTGGGCTGCGTACAGCGTCGTTGCTAAATGTGGTCGTCGCGCATAATGGTTGTCTGGAGAGCAGCATTAACCATTATGTTCAGCAGGATATCTTGTGCCAGCAAGGTGAAGAACGCCAGATTTCTCTGGCGCTTCAGGCCATTTATTTCGATAGTTTGCAAGGAGAGCAATGATGGACTTTTTCAGCATTAACAATGTAATGGTCAACATTCCTCTCGGCGAGGGTGGGTATGCGCTGTCGTGGATTGAGGCTATCGGCACCGTCTTCGGCTTATTGTGCATTTGGTGCGCCAGTCGGGAAAAAATCATTAATTACCTGTTTGGCTTGATTAACGTCACTCTGTTTGCCGCCATCTTTTTTCAGATTCAACTGTATGCCAGCTTGCTGCTTCAGGTTTTTTTCTTTGCGGCGAATATTTACGGCTGGTACGCATGGAGCCGGCAGAATGACGCCCAGGAAGCCGCTCTGAAAGTACGCTGGCTTTCTCGTCAACAAACATGGGGGTTGGGGGGCATATGTATTATCGCCATTCTGCTGATGACGTGGTTTATCGATCCGGTCTTCGCTATGTTGACCCGCGTTATGCTCGCCCTGCTGCAAACGGTAGGTATGCAGGTGGCGATGCCTGAACTCCAGCCGGACGCGTTCCCGTTCTGGGATTCCACCATGCTGGTGTTGTCGATTGCGGCGATGGTGCTGATGACCCGCAAGTACGTGGAAAACTGGCTGCTGTGGGTGATTATTGATGTAATTAGCGTCGTGATCTATGCGGTACAGGGCGTTTATGCGATGTCGCTTGAGTATGTTCTGCTGACGGCGATCGCGCTAATGGGTTCTTACAGTTGGATCAAGGGCGCACAGCGTAATGGCTATACGCCGCTTGCCGCCAGAGCCTGCTGATTGACCTTTTCCAGGCTGCCTGAAAAAGCAGCCTGGTCTTCTCTGGGCCTCGCTTTCTGCTACAATCCCTCCCCCGTTCGAAGATTGAGCACTATTCCCATGCGTTTAAATCCCGGCCAACAACACGCTGTCGAATTCGTCACCGGACCCTGCCTGGTGCTGGCAGGAGCGGGTTCTGGTAAAACTCGCGTAATTACCAATAAAATCGCCCACCTGATCCGCGGATGCGGCTATCAGGCCCGGCATATTGCGGCGGTGACGTTTACCAATAAAGCGGCGCGCGAAATGAAAGAACGCGTCGGGCAGACGCTCGGTCGTAAGGAAGCGCGCGGTTTGATGATCTCCACCTTTCATACGCTAGGGCTGGATATTATTAAGCGCGAGTACGCTGCGCTGGGGATGAAATCGAACTTTTCATTGTTTGACGATACCGACCAGGTCGCCTTGCTCAAAGAGCTGACCGAAGGCCTGATCGAAGATGACAAGGTTCTGTTGCAACAGCTGATCTCCACGATCTCCAACTGGAAAAACGATCTCAAAACGCCTGCGCAGGCAGCGGCCGGGGCGAAAGGCGAACGCGATCGTATTTTTGCCCACTGCTACGGGCTTTACGACGCCCATATGAAGGCATGTAACGTTCTCGATTTTGATGATTTGATTTTGCTGCCGACGCTGCTGCTGCAACGCAATGACGAGGTGCGCGAGCGCTGGCAGAATAAAATTCGTTATCTGCTGGTGGATGAATATCAGGATACTAACACCAGCCAGTATGAGTTGGTTAAGCTGCTGGTCGGGCAACGCGCGCGCTTTACGGTCGTGGGCGATGACGATCAGTCTATCTACTCCTGGCGCGGCGCGCGTCCGCAAAACCTGGTGTTACTGAGCCAGGATTTTCCGGCGCTGCAGGTGATTAAGCTGGAGCAAAACTATCGTTCTTCGGGCCGCATTCTGAAAGCGGCGAATATTCTCATCGCCAACAATCCGCACGTCTTTGAAAAGCGCCTCTTTTCCGAGCTCGGTTACGGCGCGGAACTCAAAGTGTTAAGCGCAAACAATGAAGAGCATGAAGCTGAGCGCGTTACCGGCGAACTGATTGCCCATCACTTTGTGAACAAGACCCAGTACAAGGATTACGCCATTCTGTATCGCGGGAATCATCAGTCGCGGGTATTTGAAAAATTCCTCATGCAGAACCGTATTCCGTACAAAATTTCCGGCGGCACCTCATTTTTCTCCCGTCCGGAGATTAAAGACTTGCTGGCCTATCTGCGGGTGTTGACCAACCCGGATGATGACAGCGCTTTCCTGCGCATCGTGAATACGCCAAAACGCGAAATCGGTCCGGCCACGCTGCAAAAGCTGGGTGAATGGGCAATGACGCGTAATAAAAGCCTGTTTACCGCCAGCTTTGATATGGGGCTTAGCCAAAAGCTGACCGGACGTGGTTACGATTCATTGACGCGTTTTACCCACTGGCTGGGGGAAATCCAGCGTCTGGCTGAACGCGAGCCTGTCGCCGCCGTGCGCGATCTCATCCACGGTATTGACTATGAATCCTGGTTGTACGAAACCTCGCCGAGCCCCAAAGCGGCGGAAATGCGTATGAAAAACGTTAACCAGCTCTTTAGCTGGATGACTGAGATGCTGGAAGGTAACGAACTCGATGAGCCGATGACGCTGACCCAGGTGGTTACACGCTTTACGCTGCGCGATATGATGGAGCGCGGCGAGAGCGAAGAAGAGCTGGATCAGGTACAGTTGATGACGCTTCATGCATCGAAAGGACTGGAATTCCCGTATGTCTATATGGTGGGAATGGAAGAAGGATTTTTGCCGCATCAAAGCAGCATTGACGAAGACAATATTGAGGAAGAGCGTCGGCTGGCCTATGTCGGGATCACTCGCGCGCAGAAAGAGCTCACCTTTACATTATGTAAAGAGCGCCGTCAGTATGGGGAACTGGTGCGCCCGGAGCCCAGCCGCTTCCTGTTAGAACTGCCGCAGGATGATTTAATCTGGGAGCAGGAGCGCAAAGTGGTAAGCGCTGAGGAGCGAATGCAAAAAGGGCAAAGTCACCTGGCTAATCTGAAAGCCATGATGGCGGCAAAGCGAGCGAAATCGTAGGCCGGATAAGCGAAGCGTCATCCGGCAATCAGACTACGGTTAGCGAACGTCCAGCGGCCAGTGTACATAGCTTTGCCACTGGCTTTCCTGATCAATCAACTCTTTACCCAGCGGGTGATGCGCCAGCCAGTCGCCAGGCAAGGTTAACGTCAGATTTTCATTTAGCGCCTGTAGCGTAATTTCTGGTACCAGATCGTCACGACGGCGACCGGCAAAGAGAATCGCCAGTCGCAGCAAACGGCATAGCTGTTCCGCAACACGGGGCGGTACCGCGTTTTGCTGATGAAGCGAAGAGAGATCGACCGGATTGGTCTGATTCAGTAAGAGGGTGGCGAGCAACTTTTTCTGCGCGGGCGTATAGCCAGGCAGATCCAAATGGCGTACTAAATAGGCGGCATGATAGGGCGCTTGTTTAAAATCAACGCTCAGACCGATCTCATGCAATTGGCAAGCGCTAAGCAACAGTTCACGACTGATAGGCTCAATATGCCAGGCATTTTCTACCTGTTTGAGGAAGTTATCTGCCAGCTTCGCCACACGATTTGCCTGATCGGTATCGACGATAAACCGACGCTGAATGTTTCGCAGCGTGCGGCTGCGGATATCCTGATCTACCGCCAGATGCAACATCCCATACACCAGCCCTTCGCGTAACGCGCCGCCTGCCAGCGTCATGCTCTGGATGTTCAGCTCGGTAAATATTGCGATCAGAATAGCCAGCCCGCTTGGGAAAACCAGCGCGCGCTCCAGCGTCAGGCCTTCGATTTCCAGCTCTTCCAGACGCCCGCACTGTATCGCGCGTTGTTTTAGCTGCTGCAGTTTGGCGAGCGTAATGCGCTCGTCCATCCCCTGCGCCATCATGATTTCCTGCAACGCCTGTACGGTGCCGGAGGCACCCACGCAGACCTTCCAGCCATGAAAACGCAGTTCATCGGCGACCGGACGCAGCACATCGCGCGCGGCTTTCTCCGCGTCATCAAAGTTTTCTTGCGCCAGATTACGATCGCTAAAATAGCGTTCAAGCCACGTTACGCAGCCCATCGACAGGCTAAACAGCGACGTGGTTTGCGCGCCAGTGCCGGTAACCAGTTCAGTGCTGGCGCCGCCGATATCCACCACCAGCCGCTGATCTGCGCCGCCGGTGGTATGAGCGACCCCCTGATAAATCAGCCGCGCCTCTTCTTCGCCGCTGATAACCTGCACCGGACAACCAAGGATAGTCTGCGCTTTCGCGATAAATTCCCCCGCATTGACGGCGAGACGCAATGTTGCGGTGGCAACCACGCGGATTTGCGGCTGCGGAATATCCTGCAAACGTTCAGCAAACAGACGCAGGCATTGCCAGCCGCGTTCCATCGCTTCGGCTGAAAGGTGGTTGTCATTGTTCAGACCCGCGGCCAGACGCACCTTACGTTTTATTCGGGTCAACGTCTGGATGCTTCCCGCCGCCTCGCGCACGACCAGCATATGAAAACTATTGGAACCGAGATCAATGGCGGCATACAACGAGGTGGAATTCATACACTTCATCCTTCAACCGGTATCCGTGTTGGCTGCGTACTCTTCCTAAGCTCATCGGGATTTGTTTTCTTGCCGCCTTGATACAGGCTAAATGATTTTGTGTATGGCATAACTTTTCTTAACCTGAACGACGACGATTACGCGGAGCGCCAGCGCGGCGTGGGCCATTGCCTGTACGCGGGCGCGTTAAGCGCAACGGCTTGGGCAGATCGTTCATGAGCGCTTCCGGATTGTATTTGCTGACCGGAATCGAGTGGCCGATATAGCTCTCAATGGCGGGCAGATTCAGCGCATACTCTTCGCAAGCCAGGCTGATGGAATGACCGCTGGCGCCAGCGCGACCGGTACGACCGATACGGTGAACATAGTCTTCACAATCGTCTGGCAGATCGTAGTTAAAGACGTGCGTTACGGCGGGGATATGCAACCCGCGCGCCGCGACATCGGTCGCCACAAGAATATCCAGATCGCCGCGGGTGAACTCATCCAGAATCCGCAGGCGCTTTTTCTGCGCGACGTCGCCGGTCAGCAGACCAACACGATGGCCATCTGCCGCCAGATGTCCCCAGATATCTTCGCAACGATGCTTGGTGTTGGCGAAAATAATGGCGCGATCCGGCCACTCTTCTTCGATCAGCGTTTGCAGTAAACGCATTTTCTCTTCATTAGAGGGGTAGAAAAGCTCTTCTTTAATGCGGTGGCCGGTCTTTTGCTCCGGTTCCACTTCAACATATTCGGCGTTGTTCATCTGTTCAAACGCCAGCTCGCGAACCCGATAAGACAGGGTGGCGGAGAACAACATGTTCAGACGCTGCGCAGCCGGCGGCATACGACGGAACAGCCAGCGGATATCTTTAATAAAGCCCAAATCGTACATGCGATCGGCTTCATCGAGTACGACGACCTGAATGGCGCCGAGGTTAATGTGATTTTGTTTGGCGTAGTCGATCAGTCGGCCCGTCGTACCAATAAGAATATCAACGCCGCTTTCCAGCACTTTAAGCTGCTTGTCGTAACCATCGCCGCCGTAAGCCAGGCCTAATTTTAAGCCTGTCGCTTGCGCCAACGGCTCCGCGTCTGCGTGAATTTGTACGGCTAATTCACGCGTCGGCGCCATGATCAGCGCGCGCGGCTGGTTCACCTTGCGATCGTCGATCGCGGGATGAGAAAGTAAATAATGAAACGTTGACGTCAGAAACGCCATCGTTTTCCCGGTACCGGTTTGCGCCTGCCCTGCAACGTCACGACCCGCCAGCGTTAGCGGAAGGGCCAGTGCCTGAATGGGCGTACAATTATAAAACCCTTTTTTTTCAAGGGCTTCAACCACCTGTGGGTGCAGGGCGAAGTCGGAAAACTTCTGTTCTGTTAAATGTGTTTTGCTCATAGTGTGGTAGAATATCAGCTTACTATTGCTTTACGAAAGCGTATCCGGTGAAATAAAGTCAACCTTTGTTGGCGAAGTTAACATCAGCACCTCGTTGGTTAATGCTACACCAACACGCCAGGCTTATTCCTGTGGAGTTATATATGAGCGATAAAATTATTCACCTGACTGACGACAGTTTTGACACGGATGTACTCAAAGCGGACGGGGCTATCCTCGTTGATTTCTGGGCAGAGTGGTGCGGGCCGTGTAAAATGATCGCTCCGATTCTGGATGAAATCGCTGACGAATATCAGGGCAAATTGACTGTTGCCAAACTAAACATTGACCAGAACCCAGGTACTGCGCCTAAATATGGCATCCGCGGTATTCCGACTCTACTGCTGTTTAAAAACGGCGAAGTGGCGGCAACCAAAGTAGGCGCACTGTCTAAAGGTCAGTTGAAAGAGTTTCTTGACGCCAATCTGGCGTAATACCTTTTATACCCAAAATAATTCGAGTTGCTTAAAGGCGGCAAGGGAGTGAGTCCCCA
>NZ_JBKFSQ010000054.1:0-19500 GCF_046569525.1 Salmonella sp. 741265055_HSA
CACAATCCGGGCTGAGTTCCCTCAAAGTGATCTACTATTTGGCGCAGCTATTTAGTCTGGCACCGATATGATCATTGTCTTCCATCTGGATGGCCTCTAACGCAGCAAAATAATAAATTATTGTCTCGCGGCAAAGGGTATTTGCCGCACTTGCTATCATCTGCCGTTTTTTTTGGCATAGTCCAGGCGAAAACAATCCAGGCAAGGGTAATCTATCGATTAATAGACAAGCTGGATATTATTTTTGTCGCAAAATGCGACCCATTCATCACCTGGCGTTTTATTCGTTATCAGGTAATGGATATGACTAAAATCGACCAACCGCACGAACGCTTTACGATCAAATTTTGACTGGTCCACCAATAACGCCACCTCTGTGGCCTGGCGAATCATCGTTTTTTTGATTTCAGCCTCCGCCTCGTTAGAATCAAGCGCCCCGCTCGCCATATCCAGCCCTTTACAACTCATCACCATAATATCAACATGATAACGGCTGATTATTTCTTTAGTGATACGCCCCTGCAGCGATAGCGTATTTTTATTTAACTCGCCGCCCGTAGAAACAAGATTAATGTCCGATTGCGCCAGTTCATGGAAAGCTTCCGCTGAATTAGTTAACAAAGTAAGATCATTTCGGTCTTTCAGGAGTTTTAGCAATTCCATTACCGTACTGCTGGAGTCGGCGGCCATCGTTGTTTTGTTTTTAATAAACGGAAGCGTATTACGGGCTATAATTTGCTTCTCTTCATAGAACGATTTTGCACGCTTATAAAAATGGATATTGTCAGCCAGCACCGCCGAATTTAATACCGCACCGCCATAAGTTCGAGTCAAAAAGCCTTCATCTTCGAGTTTTTCCAGATCGCGTCGAATTGTCTCTTCGGTTACCTGAAAAATTGAACTCAAGTTAGAGACTGTTACTTTTTTATCATTAGCGACCATTTGTTTGATCGCCTGAATCCTGTCTTTCGCCGCCACGATTACACCTCTGTTTTCGACGTCATGATAAACGTTGAGTATCTCACAGACTATGTTTACTTTCAAAATAAGCCGTTTGAATAACAGATTTTATCTGCATTTCGCCAAAAAAGAGGTGTAATGTATTGCTTATGGATTGTCCAGCGCTTCCGCCATTTGTCTCATCAATAACGCATCGTCATCCGTTAAGGTGATGGACAGCGCAGCGATATTCTCTCGTACCTGCTCCGGCGACGTGGCGCCGCTCAGTATCGAAATCAGTTCGCTTTGTCGCAATATCCACGCCAGCGCCAGCGTCGGGACGGCGCAATGGTATTTGTCGCACAATGGCTGCCACTGCTCCAGCATATCAATAACCCGCAACATATTCTCACGCTGGAACCAGAGTTTATTCGCTCGCGCCCCGCCGGGAACATAGTCACGGGTAATGGTGCCAGTTAACAATCCCTGCTCCAGTGGCGAATAAACCTGTACCACGATGCCGTGCTCGCGGCATAGCGGCAGCAGCTCCGTTTCCAGCGCCCGGTCAAGAATGCTGTATTTCGCCTGTATGATGTCCAGCTCGCCATGTTTAAGGTATTCGCGGATATGGCTGACATCTACATTCGCCGCCCCGATAGAACGGATTTTCCCCTCTGCTTTCAGCTCATTGAGCACGCCAACGGTTTCCGCAATCGGCGTAAAAAACGGCGGAACCGACTGCCAGTGGGTCATATAGATATCGATATAATCAATCCCTAGTCGCTGGAGACTGGCATCGACTTCTTTACGAATAGAGTCCGGAGAAAGATTTTTATAGAGCTGGCGATCGCCGACTTTATTGAACAGACTCCCTTCCCGCTCCCAGACGATCCCGCATTTGGTCTCCACCACCATCTCGTCATGCGGTAATTTCTTCAGCGCCTGGCCGACAATCACTTCGCTATTGCCAAAGTTATAGCCCGGCGCCGTATCAATCAGGTTAATACCGCAACGGTGCGCCTCAACGATAGTATCGATGCAGACCTGCATATCGAGGTTGCCATTCCATGCTGGGCCGCCGCCGATAGCCCAGGTGCCGAGTCCCATATGGGAAAGCGCTATATCTGTATTACCTAAAGGTATCATTTTCATCTGCCGCTATTACCCTTCGTATTCATTCAGGAGTTGTTCCACTAGCATTCTGTTTTTCACGCCCGTTGTGGCGCCCACGCTGAGTACCGATATCGCGGCCGTCGCATTGGCGAACCGTGCGCATTCACGCAGCGTTTTTCCCTCCAGCAGCGCGGCGATAAATCCCGATGCAAAATTATCGCCGGCGCCAATAGTGTCGATGGCGGTAATGCCTGCCACCGCAGGCACCTCCATTTTTATATCGGCGCTTTTGATAAAGCAGCCTTTCTTGCCAGTTTTAATCACCACTGTTTTTACGCCACATTGCAAAAAACAATCGGCAATATCATCCAGCGTCTCTTTCCCGGTCAGTTTTTTGGCTTCATCAATATTAGGAAACAGATAATCGACAAAACTTAGCGCTTCGCGAATATCGTCCAGAGTTTCATTCAGCCGCGGTTTGATCATGTCAGCGCAGATAACCAGTTGATGCGCTTTCGCCTGCGTAAAAATAGCCGTTAATGCTTTGCCATCCAGTAGCGGGCTGTTAAAGATACTTGCCAGTGATAACAGCCTGACCTGAGAAAAACGGTCAAAATCGACATCGTTAATATTTAGCTTCCACAGACTGCCGTTACGGTTAGTGACAAAGGTGCGCTCACCATCATCAGTCACCAGCCCAACATTAATTGAGGTATCAATATCAGCATCCTGCTTCAGGCTCTGAATATCGATATTCTCCTTCCGACAGTGGTCGAGAATAAAATATCCTGCCGCATCGTCGCCAACGCGACTCATTAGCGCAGTGCGATGCCCGAGACGCGAAATAATCGTGGCTTCATTAATCGCATCCCCCCCTGTGGTCATGGCAATGCGTTCTAATGGATACGAATCGACATCAAAGATATTTTTACTAACCGGTTGCAAAGGAATGTCGACAATGGCCGCCCCTATGCAAAGAACTTCGATTTCGTCCATATCATCATTCCGCTTTACCATCTGAACCAAACAGTTTGATTTTTTCCAGTGCGCGGGCTTTTACCGCTTTGCGTACTTCGCGTTCCAGATGCAGGAACGGCTGATCCTGATTCTCTTTTACCGCTACCATCGCGGCCTGACACAATTCGGTGTGGATATTGATTTTCGAGATGCCCAGCGAAATGGCTTTTTTGATATCCGCGTCGCTAATACCGGAAGCGCCGTGTAACACTAGCGGTACGGAAACTGCCTGGCGCACGCGCTCCACGACCTCAAAATTCAGTTTTGGTTCAGAGGTGTACACGCCATGCTGGTTGCCGATGGCGACCGCCAGCGAGTCACAACCGGTGCGCGCTACAAATTCCGCCGCCTGATCCGGGTCGGTATAGTGATACCCCGCCAACGCCTCTTCATACACCGTTTCGTTCCCTACGTGCCCTAACTCCGCCTCTACCGGAATACCCAGCGGATGAAAGAAATCAACGGCTTCTTTGGTCAGGCGAATATTTTCTTCAAAATCAAAGGATGAAGCGTCACGCATCAGCGAGTTCATGCCGTGCGTCCAGGCATTATGGATAATGTCCATGCTACGTCCATGATCCCAGTGGGTAATTACCGGCACAGAGGCTTTTTTAGCCATGGAAACCATCATATGAGAGAAGTCTTCAAATGAAGTATTGCCCACAAATCCGGTACCAAAGGAGATAATAACCGGCGAATTTGCCTCTTCCGCCGCATCAATCACTCCCATCAACATTTCCGCATTCCACACGTTAAAGTGCGCAATCGCGTAATGTTTATTTTGTGCATCATTTTCCCAATATTTTATATCTGCCAACATCGCTGTTTCTCCCGTTTTTTATTAATCGCAAACTTTAATAACGCCTTTAATAATGTCGCGTTTGTTATTCACCGACTCTTCAAATGCACGTTGCACGTCTTTGTAATCGTAAATATGCGTCACCATTGATTTCACATCGAAACGCCCGGAGGAGATGGCATCAATAGTCACCGAATAGCGGTTGGCATAGCGGAATACCGTCTGGATGGAGACTTCACGGTTAATTTTGAGGAAATTAATCGCTGAATCTCCCGCGACAGTGCCGACAATCATGATCTTCCCGCCGCGCATGACCAGATACGGCGCTTGCTGAGTTGTGACGGCGGAACCGGCGGTTTCAAACACAATATCGGCGCCCATATCGTCGGTGAACTGCTGGCAGCGCGAGACAGTATCTTCTTTCGCCCCATTGATAACGGTTGTCGCTCCCAGTCGTTCAGCCATTGCCAGCCGTTTTTCCAGTACATCTACTACCGCGATATTGGTCGCCCCCAGACACTTACACGCTTGCAGGGTCATTAAACCAATGCAGCCCGCGCCGAGAATGACGATTTTCTTACCCGGTTTAACATCCGCCAGCATTGCCGCGTGCATTCCAACAGCAGCGGGTTCCACCAGCGCACCTTCCATAGTGTCCATATTGTCCGGAAGCTTGTACGTAAAACTTTCCGGATGGCACAGATAGTGCGTTAAGGCCCCGCGATAATTCGGCTGCGTCGCCATAAAATCAACATCCGGACAAATATTGTATTTTCCTTCCAGACAATAGCGGCAGTGGCCGCACGGCACGCCCGGCTCGATATTAACCCGATCGCCTGGCTTAAATTTGCTTACCCGCTTGCCGACCGCAATGACCGTTCCGGCACACTCATGACCGAGACCAATTTCCTGATTTGGATCCTTCGGCGGAATGAATGGCCCGGATTCAAAACCGTGAACATCTGAACCGCAAATACCGACATATTCCACTTTGATCAATACTTCGTTTTCTTTTGGTACTGGAATATCAGCCGCCATAATTGTCATGGTGCCAGGCGTTTTTAATATCGCTTTTGAATTTTTCATTTTTATTCCTTTATTTACTCGTGACCTTATCAATGCCCAGACTTTCGACCGAAACACCCCTGGTCTCGATTCCGATAGTCGCTATTGCAACAGCGACGATAATCGAGACAGTGCCCAGCAGGACGAAAACGCCCGTCACGCCATAACCGTTGAGTAATACCGCCACTGCATAGGGGGCAGCGATACCGCTGATTCTGCCGACAGCGTTCGCCAGGCCGGAACCGCGAAGTTTCGCTTCTGTTGGCCAGATCTCCGGCACATAGACCGCCGAGGCATAACAGACATACATATAGACAAAGGTAATCAGGAAAAAGCCAATTAAGGTGATAAGCAACATGCTGGTTTGCAGTGAATAAATATATCCCAGCACGGCAATCAGAATTAATAAACCGACACCCATGGTTTTGCGCGGAATTTTATCCATTACCAGCATGGCGATAAATATGCCAAACGGTGCGCCGAACATACTCATGGTATTTAAAACGATCGAATCTTTGAGGTTGATGCCCTGCGTCATAAAGATGGTGGGCAGCCAGTTAATTAACGTGTATTGCACAACGTTCATGGCAATCAGCACGCAGGA
Organism: Salmonella sp. 741265055_HSA; assembly: GCF_046569525.1. Taxonomy (NCBI): domain Bacteria; kingdom Pseudomonadati; phylum Pseudomonadota; class Gammaproteobacteria; order Enterobacterales; family Enterobacteriaceae; genus Salmonella; species Salmonella sp. 741265055_HSA. The sequence continues at coordinate 5,538 of NZ_JBKFSQ010000054.1, forward strand.
ACCCAAAATAACGCGTTTCAGTAATACGCCAGTGAGCAACGCTGAATACGGTACGGAACGCGGCGGCTTGCCGCTGTTTTCAATAACAACCGGCGGCAGCGGTTTTCCTGTCTGACGTTCGATGCCTGCTTCAATGGCCTGCATAACCTTTTCGGCTTCCTGATAACGCCCGCGAGATTCCAGCCAGCGGGGAGATTCAGGGAAGTATCGCCAGGCAAGCGCGGTAGCAATCAGCGACAGCACAGCCGGGATCAGTAACTGCACGCGCCAGTTCCATTCCGCGCTAATTAGCGGCGTCAGCCCCATTGCAATCAGGGAACACAATGGATATGACCAGTTGCCAATAAACGAGACGCGACTCGACCAGGTTCCCCGGTTTCTGCCGGGCATGTACTCGGTAAATCCGGCGAACAGCGTGACCAGTAGTGCCCCTAATCCCACGCCCATCACAAAACGACAGGCAATCAGGAACATCATATTCGGTGAAAATGCGCCCACGACCATCGAGGCAATGTGAATCGCTTCATAAAGAATAAAGGCGTTCCTGCGTCCGGTTTTATCGCCGATAATGCCGCCCACCAGCGCGCCGAGAAACATCCCCGCCGTGGTAATGGCGGAGAAGGTGGCTGTCGTGGAATTATCGGTCCAGCCTAACTCCTTGAGCTGGGCAAGAATTAATCCGCCGACGGCATTACTCCAACAAACAAGCAGACCAAAGGCGACGACGGCAAACATTGATGAATGCCAGCGGCAATCCGGCAGGCGATCCAGCCGGGCGCCGCAGTGCGGTTTTGTTATCTGTTCCATGCGATAACGTTCCTTTAGCAGAAGGGTTATTCATCAAAGTCGTAGGTCATGATCACTTTAATGGCTGTCTTATCGACCATTGCGTCAAAGCCTTTGCGCCACTGAGAAAGACCGATACGATGGGTGATCATTGGTTTTACTTTGATAGCGCCGCTGGCAAGCAGGCGAATCGCATTGCGCCAGGATGTAGAGTCATAGGCCATATGCCCAATGATGCTTTTGTTCCACGCGGTAATGTCGTTGATGGAGAAATCGAGCGGCTTAAATCCCATACCGACGCGAACCACTTCACCATTTGGCCGCAACATGTCGATGGCCTGTTTAAGCGCAATGTTGGCACCGGAGCATTCGATCACCAGACCGAGGTTGTCTTTGCCGCAAATCTCCCGGCAGCGTGCGACGACATCTTCCGTGGAGCCGTTAACAAACGCCGTCGCGCCGAGTTCTTTGGCCACAGGGAAACGGACAGGAACATCCTCATCCAGGCCAACCACCACGATATTTACCGCCCCCATAATGCGGGCCATTTGGACCGAAAACAGGCCTAACGGACCGGTGCCGATGACTACTACGTCCTGGCCGGGTAAAAATTTGGATTGCTGGGCGATTGATTTATAGGCGTTGCAGATAGGGTCCAGTACTGCGGCTTCCTCGTAATCCACGCCTTCCGGGATCTCCCACAGGGCATGGCGATGGATTTTCAGGATTTCTCCCGGAACCAGGCAGTATTTGGAGAATCCACCGCCCCAGGTGTTGTTATCCAGACCCAGATTCACTTTTTCTGTACAACACAGAAAATCACCTTGTTCACAGGCAGGACAAACGCCGCAAACGTGTCCGCTGTTGTCAGAAACCACGCGCTGGCCGACTTTCCAGTCTTTCACTTTTTCGCCCACCCGCGCGATACGCCCGGCGAATTCATGACCGCGAACGGAGTTAAATTCGTCGGACCCGCTGTCAACGTTATAGTGCTTCATATCCGCGCCGCAGATCGCCGCCGCTTTGATTTCGATAATCACGTCTTCCGGACCGCATACCGGCTCCGGGACATCAATCATTTTGTAGCCGCCAAAGGCCTTGCCAAATCTCGCCAGTGCTTTCATTGCATCTTCCTTTGTGTTTGGTGTGCATCAATGCTCATCATACTTAACCATAAAATCTTTAAGGTCAACGATAAATCTTTAAAACACAGATAATGATCTGTATTTGCCAACCAAGATCACAAACTCAACGAAACAAACGGCGATAAAACCAAAAAGATGGAAGCCGTATCGCGAAAGACGGCGTGAACGCCTGCGCAGGTTTCCATGGATGAAGATGCTAATCTGCTGCGGTTATTTTTTCGCCACTCCATTCTGTGGCGTGTTTCTGTTTTAAATGCCAAAGAGGATCGTTAAAGAAGCCCACGCGGTGTTTATTAAATCGGCGCAGGAGATTGTCGACAAATATGGCTTTGATGGGATCGATCTTGACTGGGAATATTCGGTTAATGTCGCATTTAAAAGCGCTTCGTCAGGTAATGGGCCCCAAAAACGGGTCACCCTCGCCGTCGGCGCGAATGCGGAAAGTCCGAAAGCTGGCTGGACGTGAAAGCTATAGCCCCGTTGCTCGACTTTACCAATCTGATGACTTACGACATGGCCCTATGGCACGCAGTATTTCAACGCCAATCGGTATGACTCAAACGCCTTGCCTGCCGCCGCTGTCAGTGAAGTCTGCCTGGGGAAGGCACTATTTGCCCTCTCTTATGAAAATCCGCATCCGGTGGCGATCAAAGCGGACCAGATTAAAAAGCGCGGGCTGGCCGGCGCAATGTTCTGGGAATAGGCTGCCGATGACAATAACCAGTTAGCGACACAGTTGGCGGACTCGCTGGACATTAAGAGCCTATCCCATTAGGGCTATTTTACTTGCCATTTTGGTCCTGGGCAGTGCTCAAAATCCTCACGTACTACGTGTACGCTCCGGTTTTTGCGCGCTGTCCGTGTCCAAACTGGCTGCGCCAATAACGCCTGGGGGGATAGGCTCTAAGCGTTAATGGGTAAAAATATGGCGGGCCTGTGCCTGACAGCAATGAGCAGGCCCGGTAAGCACAACGCATTGGCAATGAAACCGCTGGATGGCGACTACCTCTTATCCGGCTGCCGTTACTGCATTTTCAATGTCGCAATCGGCTTTGACGTAATACCGAAATCCGCTTTGAGCTGCTGCTTGCTTTTCATCACCATCTGACCGTGAGTATCGATCGTCATATGTTGCGCTTCGGTATTGTGCCGCGCCTGCCATAACATCACCAGTTGCAGGCTGTTTTCTTTCTGTTCCGGCGTCAACGCCACGCCATCCGGCCATTTACCCAGCTCAACGGCGGTGGATAAACGTTGATACACTTCCGGCGTCATGCTGTTAATGATCTCATCAAGATTCATGATGTGTCCGCTCCTGTGGAATAATTTGCTGAATCGTTTTTTCAGCCTTTCAGTTGATCGCCGTTTTTCTCGTCAGAAAAGGCCAGCGAGGCCGAATTAACGCAATAGCGCTCACCGGTTGGCTGCGGACCATCCGGGAAAACGTGTCCGAGATGCGCATCGCAGTTACCGCAACGAATTTCGACACGCTGCATGCCATGAGAAAAATCGTCTATGTAACGAATCGCCTCTTCGCTGACAGGCTGGTAAAAGCTAGGCCAGCCGCAGCCTGAATCGTATTTGGTGTGGGAGTGAAAAAGCGGCGTATCACAGACCAGGCAGTGATAAACCCCATCGCGTTTATTATGTAGCAGGCGTCCGGTAAATGGCGGTTCTGTGCCACGATCCTGCGTCACATAGAATTGCATTTCGGACAATTTTTTCTTGAGTTCTTCTGCTGAAGGTTGGTTAGCCATTTGCTCACATCTCACTTTAAACGTGCTCACATTGCCTGACCGATTCTAACAAAACATTAACACCTCAGTACCAACTTTTGTTCTAAACTTGATCATTGCGAAATGGCGGCTCACGAATCGTGACTGATGTCACATTATTATCTCGGTTGCCCTTTAAAATTCGGGGCGGCGCCCCCATGTGGTTTCAAGCCGAAAGGAAGAGTGAGGCGAATCAGCCGCGCAAAGGTTGTGCAGAGGATTGATTTGTCGCAATGATTGACACGATTCCGCTTGACGCTGCGTAAGGTTTTTGTAATTTTACAGGCAACCTTTTATTCACTAACAAATAGCTGGTGGAATATATGACTATCAAAGTAGGTATCAACGGTTTTGGCCGTATCGGTCGCATTGTTTTCCGTGCTGCTCAGAAACGTTCTGACATCGAGATCGTTGCAATCAACGACCTGTTAGACGCAGAGTACATGGCATACATGCTGAAATATGACTCCACTCACGGCCGTTTCGACGGTACTGTTGAAGTGAAAGACGGTCATCTGATCGTTAACGGTAAAAAAATCCGTGTTACCGCTGAACGCGATCCGGCTAACCTGAAATGGGACGAAGTTGGTGTTGACGTAGTGGCTGAAGCTACCGGTATCTTCCTGACTGACGAAACCGCGCGTAAACACATCACCGCTGGCGCGAAAAAAGTGGTTCTGACCGGTCCGTCTAAAGACAACACCCCAATGTTTGTTAAAGGCGCTAACTTTGACAAATACGAAGGCCAGGACATCGTTTCCAACGCTTCCTGCACCACCAACTGCCTGGCACCGCTGGCTAAAGTTATCAACGACAACTTCGGCATCATCGAAGGTCTGATGACCACTGTTCACGCGACTACCGCAACCCAGAAAACCGTTGACGGCCCGTCTCACAAAGACTGGCGCGGCGGCCGCGGCGCATCTCAGAACATCATCCCGTCCTCTACTGGCGCTGCTAAAGCGGTAGGTAAAGTACTGCCGGAACTGAATGGCAAACTGACTGGTATGGCGTTCCGCGTTCCGACTCCGAACGTATCCGTTGTTGACCTGACCGTTCGTCTGGAAAAAGCGGCTACCTACGAGCAGATCAAAGCTGCTGTTAAAGCTGCTGCCGAAGGCGAAATGAAAGGCGTTCTGGGTTACACCGAAGACGACGTTGTATCTACCGATTTCAACGGCGAAGTATGCACTTCCGTGTTCGATGCTAAAGCAGGCATCGCGCTGAACGACAACTTCGTGAAACTGGTCTCCTGGTACGATAACGAAACCGGTTACTCCAACAAAGTACTGGACCTGATTGCTCACATCTCCAAATAAGTTGAGATGACACAGTCATTGGTAAGAGCGACTCAGGTCGCTCTTTTTTTTGCTTAAAGATATACCCGTCATACTTCAAGTTGCAGGTGTGTTGGCTATGCTTTCTCACCCGAATCACTGACGGAAGTCGAACTTATCGGGATGAATCAGGGATGTCCCTGGCCGTAGGTTACCTACGGTTGTTCAAATTCGTTCCCGATGAATTTGTCGTTCACTTGCCGCGTTACTCGGCCTGCGGCCTCGCCTCTACGGGCCAGCGCAAGCACTGATCAAGGCACAAGCGCCTTGTCATGCAACTCGAATTATTTAGGGTTAAGAGGATTGCGTAATGATTAATAAAATTTTTGCCCTCCCGGTTATCGAACAGCTTACCCCTGTCCTTTCCCGTCGTCAGCTTGATGACCTGGATCTGATCGTCGTTGACCATCCGCAGGTTAAAGCCTCTTTTGCATTACAGGGCGCGCACCTTCTCTCCTGGAAACCCATTGGCGAGGAAGAGGTATTGTGGCTCAGTAATAATACGCCTTTCAAAACCGGCGTGGCGCTACGCGGCGGTGTACCGATCTGCTGGCCCTGGTTTGGACCTGCGGCTCAACAGGGTCTACCGTCACACGGCTTTGCGCGTAATCTACCGTGGGCGCTAAAAGCGCATAATGAAGATGATAATGGCGTAATGCTGACATTTGAGCTGCAAAGCAGTGAGGCCACCCGGAAATACTGGCCGCACGATTTCACGCTGCTGGCACGTTTTAAAGTGGGCAAAACCTGTGAAATTGAACTGGAAGCGCATGGCGAGTTTGCAACCACATCCGCGCTCCACAGCTATTTTAACGTTGGCGACATCGCCAACGTTAAGGTCAGCGGACTCGGCGATCGGTTTATTGATAAAGTTAACGACGCTAAAGAAGGTGTCCTGGCCGGCGGTATACAAACCTTTCCGGACCGTACCGATCGCGTTTACCTCAATCCTGAAGCATGTAGCGTGATCCACGATGCGACATTAAACCGCACGATTGATGTGGTCCACCACCATCACCTTAACGTCGTAGGCTGGAACCCTGGCCCGGCGTTGTCCGTCAGCATGGGCGACATGCCGGATGACGGCTATAAAACGTTTGTCTGCGTTGAAACCGTTTACGCTACTGCGCCGCAACAAGCCACAGAAGAAAAACCCTCTCGTCTGGCGCAGACTATCTGCGTCGCTAAACGCTAAAAGTGAATGGATAACGGCGTTGCTATAGGCTCTGGAAGGCGCCAGCCGCCATCAGGCATGACCTGCCGGATGGCGGCGCTTACGCATTTTATCCGGCGTCACACCATATCCAACGCGGTTTTCCCTTTTGGCGCAGGCCAGGCGTTGTCCAGTAAGGCAAGTTCGTTTGCTGACAAGGCGATCTCAAGCGCCGCCGCATTTTGCTTCACGTGTTCTGTACTTCCGGCTTTCGGGATCGCCATCACGCCCGGATGCGCAATCACCCACGTCAGTAAGATTTGCGCCGCCGTAGCGTTATGCGCTTGCGCAATTTCATTCACCACCGGATGATTCAGTAAACCGCTACGTAACCGGCCAGCCTGCGCCAACGGGCTATAGGCCATCACTGGCATTCGCTGTTGTTGACACCACGGCAATAAATCATACTCAATACCGCGTGACGCCAGATGATAGAGCACCTGATTTGTCGCGCATTGCTGTCCACCAGGGATGCGCCACAGCGCCTGCATATCGTCATAATCAAGATTAGAGACTCCCCAACGGCGAATTTTCCCCTGCGCGATTAGCCGCTCCATACCTTCAACGGTCTCTTCGAATGAAAAGCTTCCGGCCCAGTGCAATAGATAGAGATCGAGATAATCTGTTTTCAGACGACGCAGGCTTTCCTCACAGGCGGCAACTATCTTCTGGCCGCCAGCGTTCCACGGGTACACTTTTGACACCAGAAATGCCTCATCGCGTCGCCCTGCCAGCGCCTCGCCCACGACCTTTTCCGCCCCGCCGTCGGCATACATTTCCGCCGTATCAATAAGGCGTAACCCCAGATCCAGCCCCGCGCGCAGCGCCGAAACCTCGCGCTGACGTTGATCCGCGCGCTCGCCCATATACCATGTTCCCTGTCCGATGGCAGGAAGCGTCACCTGCCCGCAAAACGTTACGTTTTTCACTGATTTCATTTCCTTTTCAATGTCACTCGACGGTAAAACAATACAGGACTCTTAGACCCTACGGTAATGTCCGGCATCATACCGCGCAAGGGGGCGATTTTCTTGTCACTGACGAACGTCATCCGCAATCATGTCGACGATGCGGGTAATATGCGCGGCGGGTCGCTGATTCAGTAATAATTGACGCATCACATTCATATAGGGCGTCACATGTTGAAAGAACTCCAGATATCCTTTACAGAGATAATTTTGCCGTTCGCCGCCGTCCATACAAATTCGATGTTTCGGACAACCGCCGTGACAGGCAAAGCGCCACGTACAGTTCTGGCAGCGTGAGGAAAGGTTTGCTTTAGCCGCGCCAAACTGCTGCTGAAAAGGAGAGGCCGCCATTTCTTCTAAAGAGTGTTGCTGCAGATTGCCCAGTTTATAGGCGGGAAAAACAAAATGGTCACAGCTAAACACGTCGCCATTCTGCTCCACCAGCAAACTTTGCCCGCAGGTCGACTGCATCGTACAAAGCGTGGCGGGCTCCCCCATCCAGACGCCAGGTAAGTTGTCAAAAAGCTGTACGAATATGCGTCCGACATCGTGACGTATCCATTGATCAAAAACATCGCACATAAAGGCCCCCCACCCTTCAGGCGTGACGGAAAAGGGCATCAGCGCAGGCGAATCCTCATTGTCAGATAACGTCAAAGAACGCTGCGCTTTTTGCGCGAGCGGCTCAACAATGGGAATAAATTGCAGGTGTTTACTTTCCAGTTCCTGCGTCAAAAAATGATAAATAGCGTTGCCATGACGGCATGACGCATCATTCACGACAGTGAGCGTATTGAACTCGACATCATTTGCCTGCAGAAGGCGGATAGCATTAACGACTCGGGAAAAAGACGCCCGCCCTGACGGCGTTTTCCGGTAATTATCATGAACGACTTGCGGCCCATCAATCGATATACCAATCAGGAACTGGTGCTGCGCAAAGAAAGCCGCCCACTCTTCATTGATTAATACGCCATTGGTTTGCAGACTGTTGTAAATAGTTTTGCCGTTGGCATAGCGTTGCTGCAAGCACACCACTTTTTGATAAAAAGAAAGACCGCATAGCGTCGGCTCTCCCCCCTGCCAACAAAACGAGACCGCTGATGATGGCGTATCATCAATTACCCGGCGGATATACGTCTCCAGCACATCGTCAGACATGACGCGCTGGCCCCGGGGTTTATCAAGATAGAAACAGTACTTGCAGGATAAGTTACACAGACTGCCGCCGGGCCTGGCTACGGTATTGAATACTATGCTCATTCGTCTTACTCGCTGTGAAGAATGGGTATAGCATAAGCGGGACGTGACAGGGCGATATCAGCCAGCATTGCAACAATTATTACGCTAATTGTTAGCGCAGTTGTAATCACCTGGATTTTTCATATAAAAGGCTAGTTTTTTAAATTGATGTAACAAAGTATAAATCACGTAAGGCTGCGCCATCCCCGGTCAACAGCGCATTTATGCAAGCCGTCATGTTCGCGTTTCAGACAGCACAAAGCCTGCATAACGCAGGCTTTGTCGTGGTTTTTCCGGCAAATTCAATCAATCAGAATCTATAGGTCACGCCAGTAGAAAGGATACCGGTCCAGGATTTATCCACCATCGGGCTGTCGGTAATTTCATCCGACAGGCGGGTGTAGCGCGCAGTACCATATACGCTCCAGTTACCGGCGAAATTATAGTTAGCGCTAAATTCAAGATACGGGTTCCAGCTATCGTTCGGGTTATAGCCGCGCAGGCCGCTACGCGAAGATTCTTTACGTGATACGCCGTAATAGTAATCGTTCTGGTTCTCGCTATTCCATTCAACCCCGATACCTGGCGTTACGGTCAGCCCGCCATTGGTATACCGATAGAGCCAGGCCAGATCCCAGACAATACCGTTACTGTTATCCAACGTATCCCCAGCCAGTGAGGTACGCAAGAACCCATATTGGGTGTGATGCGCGTAAGAGACGCCCGCCATCATAGTACTTTTACGCCTGTCCAGACGACGCAACTGATGGTCATCGCTGTCGCCCGGTTTGAAGTACATCGGGGACCAGTATGCTATGATTGACAACTTATCGGCATTGTCATTCCACAAGTAGTACCCGCCGCCCAGACCACGAAACCAGAAGTTTTCGCTTTCATAAGCGATGACCGGTATCGGATAAACATCACTATCATAATCTTTATAAGGGTGTTCAACCACACCAACGCCTGCGCCCAACGTCAGGTTGCTTTCAGCGTGCGCGACGCTGGCGGACGTTGCAATAAACACGCCAAGAGCCAGAAGTTTAAGTTTGGTCACAATCCATAATTCCTTATTCAAATGTTCTGCGGCAAAAGTGTAACCGCCAATACCTGTAAGCCCAACTATTTTACACAATGTAACCGTTTAATATCACTATCACAGATTATTTTCAGATGATCGGCTGATGATCGTTATGTGACCGGGAACGCTTTTTCTGATATCCACCAGCCTTTTCTACCTGATGAGTTATTGATATGTCATCGAAATCCACTGACGCGTACAGGCAAGTTTTGCAAATGCCATCTACGCTTAATGTTAAGAAGGTGTATCACCGGACACGTTGATCTTCTGACCAATAAAATGGCATGAGAGTTGCTTTTTTTTCCTTAGCAGAGACGGCGTTCAGTCTACCTCTTCCGGGAGCCTCTACTATTCATATGAACGGCTCTTAACATGTGCGAAAAAACGAAAGGATGGCATATCATGAATATATTCGATCACTATCGCCAGCGTTACGAAGCTGCCAAGGACGAAGAGTTCACACTGCAGGATTTTCTTACCATTTGTCGGCAAGATCGCAGTGCTTATGCCAACGCGGCAGAGCGGCTATTAATGGCTATCGGCGAGCCTAATATGGTCGACACTGCCCAGGACCCCCGACTTTCCCGACTCTTCTCCAACCGGGTTATTGCTCGCTATCCTGCGTTTGAAGAGTTTTACGGCATGGAAGACGCGATTGAACAGATTGTCTCTTATCTGAAACATGCGGCGCAAGGGCTGGAAGAGAAGAAGCAAATTCTCTATTTGCTGGGACCTGTGGGGGGGGGCAAATCATCGCTCGCTGAACGGCTGAAATCGCTAATGCAGCGCGTGCCAATTTATGTTTTAAGCGCCAACGGCGAGCGTAGTCCGGTCAACGATCATCCGTTATGCCTGTTTAATCCGCAGGAAGACGCGCAGATTCTGGAAAAAGAGTACGGTATTCCGCGCCGCTATCTCGGTACGATTATGTCCCCGTGGGCGGCCAAACGCCTGCATGAGTTTGGCGGCGATATTACTAAATTCCGCGTGGTGAAAGTCTGGCCCTCCATTCTGGAGCAGATTGCCATCGCCAAAACGGAACCCGGCGATGAAAACAACCAGGATATTTCGGCGCTGGTCGGCAAGGTGGATATTCGTAAACTCGAACATCACGCCCAGAACGATCCGGATGCGTATGGTTACTCTGGCGCGCTGTGCCGCGCTAACCAGGGGATCATGGAGTTCGTCGAGATGTTTAAAGCGCCTATTAAGGTGCTGCACCCCTTGCTGACCGCAACCCAGGAAGGTAACTACAATGGTACAGAAGGTATTTCCGCCCTGCCCTTTAATGGCATCATACTTGCCCACTCAAACGAATCTGAATGGGTGACGTTCCGTAACAATAAAAATAACGAAGCGTTCCTCGACCGTGTCTATATTGTGAAGGTGCCTTATTGCCTGCGAATCTCCGAAGAGATCAAAATCTACGAGAAACTACTTAATCATAGCGAGCTGACTCATGCGCCCTGCGCGCCGGGCACGTTGGAAACGCTTTCGCGCTTCTCGATTCTTTCCCGCCTGAAAGAGCCGGAAAATTCCAGTATTTACTCGAAAATGCGCGTTTATGACGGTGAAAGCCTGAAAGATACCGACCCCAAAGCTAAATCGTACCAGGAGTATCGCGACTATGCGGGCGTGGACGAAGGGATGAATGGTCTCTCCACCCGATTCGCCTTTAAGATCCTCTCTCGCGTCTTTAACTTTGACCATGCCGAAGTGGCGGCAAACCCGGTACATCTGTTCTACGTTCTGGAACAACAAATCGAGCGTGAGCAGTTCCCGCAGGAGCAAGCTGAGCGTTATCTGGAGTTCCTGAAAGGCTACCTGATCCCGAAATACGCCGAATTTATCGGCAAGGAGATCCAGACGGCCTATCTCGAATCTTATTCTGAGTACGGGCAAAACATTTTTGATCGTTACGTGACTTACGCGGATTTCTGGATTCAGGATCAGGAGTATCGCGACCCGGATACCGGTCAACTGTTCGATCGCGAGTCACTGAACTCAGAACTGGAGAAAATTGAGAAGCCGGCGGGTATCAGTAACCCGAAAGATTTCCGTAACGAGATCGTCAACTTTGTCCTGCGCGCCAGAGCCAACAATAGCGGCCGTAATCCAAACTGGACCAGTTACGAGAAGCTGCGCACGGTGATTGAGAAAAAAATGTTCTCTAATACTGAAGAGCTGTTGCCGGTCATTTCTTTTAACGCCAAAACATCGACTGACGAGCAGAAAAAGCATGACGACTTTGTCGATCGGATGATGGAGAAAGGGTATACCCGTAAGCAGGTTCGTTTGCTGTGCGAGTGGTACCTGCGCGTGCGTAAATCGTCGTGATGTTAATGCCCGGTGGCGCTTGCGCTTACCGGGCCTACAAAGTAATGTTCTGTAGACTGGCTAAGCGTTAGCGCTATTCGGCACTGACAGAACAGGCGCTCAGTTGGCAGTACGGGGGGCATATGACCTGGTTCATAGACCGACGTCTTAACGGCAAAAATAAAAGCACGGTGAATCGCCAGCGCTTTTTGCGCCGTTATAAAGCACAAATTAAGCAGTCGATTTCCGAAGCGATTAATAAACGCTCTGTGACCGATGTCGACAGCGGAGAGTCCGTCTCTATTCCAACCGATGATATTAGCGAACCGATGTTTCATCAGGGGCGCGGCGGTCTGCGCCATCGCGTCCATCCGGGTAACGATCACTTTATCCAGAATGATCGCATTGAGCGTCCGCAAGGCGGTGGCGGCGGCGGTTCCGGCAGCGGTCAAGGTCAGGCCAGCCAGGACGGCGAAGGCCAGGATGAGTTTGTTTTTCAGATTTCAAAAGATGAGTATCTGGATCTGCTCTTTGAAGATTTAGCGCTGCCTAATCTGAAAAAAAACCAGCATCGCCAGCTTAACGAGTATAAAACTCACCGCGCCGGTTTCACCTCAAACGGCGTGCCGGCCAATATCAGCGTGGTACGTTCGCTACAAAACTCTCTGGCGCGCCGTACAGCAATGACGGCAGGAAAACGCCGCGAACTGCACGCGCTGGAAACGGAACTGGAGACCATCAGCAAAAACGAACCAGCGCAACTGCTTGAAGAGGAGCGGTTACGTCGGGAGATTGCCGAACTACGGGCTAAAATCGAGCGAGTGCCGTTTATCGACACTTTTGATTTACGCTATAAAAATTATGAAAAACGGCCTGAGCCCTCCAGCCAGGCGGTGATGTTCTGTCTGATGGACGTCTCGGGTTCGATGGACCAGGCAACCAAAGATATGGCCAAGCGTTTTTACATTCTGCTTTATCTGTTTTTGAGCCGAACGTATAAGAACGTAGAAGTGGTTTATATCCGCCACCATACCCAGGCGAAGGAAGTGGATGAACATGAGTTCTTTTATTCGCAAGAGACCGGGGGGACGATTGTCTCCAGCGCGCTTAAACTCATGGACGAAGTAGTTAAAGAGCGCTACGACCCCGGTCAGTGGAACATCTATGCGGCGCAAGCGTCAGACGGTGATAACTGGGCCGACGATTCACCGCTGTGTCATGAGATTCTGGCGAAAAAGCTGCTGCCGGTAGTGCGCTATTACAGCTATATCGAGATTACCCGCCGCGCCCACCAGACCTTATGGCGCGAGTATGAACATCTGCAGGCGACGTTCGATAACTTCGCCATGCAGCATATTCGCGATCAGGAGGATATTTATCCGGTATTCCGCGAATTGTTTCAGAAACAGAGCGCCAATCAAAACGTATAAATAAACCCGCCCGTTCATATGTCGGGCGGGTTTATTAGCAACTTAGCGTTCACCCTTCGCGGCTGGCATCATTATTCGCGTATAGCGTGAATGAAGCTGCTCTGACCTGTGTTACAACTTGATTCGTTAGCGCTATGCCTTTGCGTTAATATTAAGAACACCACGGCCATCCCATGCCTGGAAACGGCGGCAGATACATAACACCTTGCGGAACGATAGTACACCAGTGTGCATGTACATGATCACCAACGGGCTTAATTTTAGCTGCTGGAAATCCTCCAGGCGCCTGGCCGTCTGCCATAGCCGATGCGGAAAAACCCACCGCCAGTAATGTAAAAAGCGAAATAGCAGCCATTTCTTTCAATTTCTTCATCATTCCTCCTACAGGAATAAGAGAATAACTAAATTATCCTTCCCACTCGATCCTCCTTTCACGGTAATAATAATGGTTTTTCTCTTTTTAAAAGGAATAACGTAACCTCGTTACCTGAAAATTTACTTTTCCCACCATTAATAACCATTGAAAATATCAACACATCGAATTATTGCCGCAATTAAATCGAGAATGATTTTTATTCCATAACATCAACACGTTTTATTTTTAAACAGTCTATACCTTCATACTTCAAGTTGCTTATGTGTTGGCTACGGATTACTCGGCCCATCCATG
>NZ_JBKFSQ010000055.1:0-18081 GCF_046569525.1 Salmonella sp. 741265055_HSA
GAATCCGTATCTTCGAGTGCCCACACAGATTGTCTGATAAATTGTTAAAGAGCAGGTGCGACGCGGCTTTCAGCTCACCGTCGCGAGGTGGCGTATATTACGCTTTCCTCTTTCAGAGTCAACCCTGAATTTCAGGATTTTTCTCTTCAACCGACCGGCTGTTTGTGTGAAGTGATTCACATCCGCCGTGTCGATGGAGGCGCATTATAGGGAGTTCTCTGCTGACCGCAATAGAAAAATTGCAGAAAAATGACTGTTTGCTGCATTCCCCAGCAAAACCCTTGGTTATACCCATTTACGCACAGACTTATCCACAAAATGCGCGTTCATTTCCTGGATCTTCTCACTCTGCAAACGATCTTCAGGGATAAAAGCGGGTCCAGAATTTAAAAAGAAAAATTCGCGAGCGTTGCGCAAACGTTTTCGTTACAATGTCGCCGCAAAATGAGAATGCCCCATAAGGGGCGTTAGCTGAGTTTTTCACGAAAAATTCAGCTAACGCTCTCTGTAATCGTCAAATCCAGGGGATTTACCATGCAACAACGTCGTCCAGTCCGCCGCGCTCTGCTCAGTGTTTCTGACAAGGCCGGTATCATCGAATTTGCCCAGGCACTTTCCGCACGCGGTGTGGAGCTGCTGTCTACGGGGGGCACCGCCCGCCTGTTAGCAGAAAAAGGCCTGCCGGTGACCGAAGTTTCCGATTACACCGGTTTCCCGGAAATGATGGATGGACGCGTAAAGACCCTGCATCCAAAAGTCCACGGTGGCATCCTCGGTCGTCGCGGTCAGGACGATGCCATTATGGAGCAGCACCACATCGCCCCTATCGATATGGTGGTCGTTAACCTGTATCCGTTCGCCGAGACCGTGGCACGCGAAGGTTGCTCGCTGGAAGATGCAGTAGAGAACATCGATATCGGCGGCCCAACGATGGTTCGCTCCGCCGCGAAGAACCATAAAGACGTGGCCATCGTGGTAAAGAGCAGCGACTACGACGCGATTATTAAAGAGATGGATGCTAACGAGGGCTCTCTGACCCTCGACACCCGTTTCGATCTCGCGATTAAAGCCTTCGAACACACCGCCGCCTACGACAGCATGATCGCTAACTACTTCGGCAGCATGGTTCCGGCCTACCATGGTGAAAGCAAAGAAGCCGCCGGTCGCTTCCCGCGTACGCTGAATCTGAACTTCATTAAGAAGCAGGATATGCGCTATGGCGAGAACAGCCACCAGCAGGCTGCCTTCTATATAGAAGAGAATGTGAAAGAAGCGTCCGTTGCCACCGCACAACAGGTTCAGGGCAAAGCGCTTTCCTACAACAACATCGCCGATACCGACGCGGCGCTGGAGTGCGTGAAAGCGTTCAACGAGCCGGCCTGCGTAATTGTCAAGCACGCTAACCCGTGCGGCGTGGCGGTAAGTACCTCTATTCTCGACGCTTACGATCGCGCCTATAAAACCGACCCGACCTCCGCGTTCGGCGGCATTATCGCCTTCAACCGCGAGCTGGATGCTGAAACCGCGCAGGCCATCATCTCCCGCCAGTTCGTCGAAGTGATTATCGCCCCATCCGCTACCGAAGAAGCACTGAAGATCACCGCAGCTAAGCAGAACGTCCGTGTTCTGACCTGCGGCCAATGGGCAAGCCGCGTTCCGGGCCTGGATTTCAAACGCGTTAACGGTGGCCTGCTGGTTCAGGACAGGGATCTGGGTATGGTGAGTGAAGCTGAACTGCGCGTGGTGTCCAAACGCCAGCCGACCGAGCAAGAGCTGCGTGACGCGCTGTTCTGCTGGAAGGTGGCGAAGTTCGTGAAATCTAACGCCATTGTGTATGCCAAAGAGAACATGACCATCGGCATAGGCGCAGGCCAGATGAGCCGCGTGTACTCCGCGAAAATCGCCGGGATTAAAGCGGCTGACGAAGGTCTGGAAGTGAAAGGCTCCGCGATGGCCTCTGACGCCTTCTTCCCGTTCCGTGACGGTATTGATGCTGCTGCCGCCGTGGGCGTGAGCTGCGTTATCCAGCCTGGCGGTTCGATTCGCGACGAAGAGGTGATTGCCGCCGCCGACGAACACGGCATTGCGATGATCTTCACCGACATGCGCCACTTCCGCCATTAATTCAGGGAGCAGACGATGAAAGTTTTAGTCATTGGTAACGGCGGGCGCGAACACGCGCTGGCCTGGAAAGCCGCACAGTCGCCGCTGGTTGATACCGTTTTTGTCGCACCGGGTAATGCCGGTACCGCGCTGGAGCCCGCGTTGCAGAACGTGGCTATCGGCGTCACCGATATTCCGGCGCTGCTGAGCTTTGCCCAGAACGAGAAGATTGATCTGACCATCGTCGGCCCGGAAGCGCCGCTGGTGATTGGCGTGGTCGATGCGTTCCGCGCGGCGGGTCTGAAGATCTTTGGCCCAACCGAAGGGGCCGCGCAACTGGAAGGCTCCAAAGCGTTCACCAAAGATTTCCTCGCCCGTCACCAGATTCCGACGGCGGAATACCAGAATTTCACCGAGATTGAGCCTGCCCTGGCGTATCTGCGCGAGAAAGGCGCGCCGATCGTCATCAAGGCCGATGGTCTGGCTGCGGGTAAAGGCGTTATCGTGGCGATGACGCTCGAAGAAGCCGAAGCTGCCGTGCAGGACATGCTGGCAGGTAACGCCTTTGGCGATGCAGGCCACCGCATCGTGATTGAAGAGTTCCTCGACGGCGAAGAAGCGAGCTTTATCGTGATGGTCGACGGCGAGCACGTGCTGCCGATGGCCACCAGCCAGGACCACAAACGCGTCGGCAACGGTGATACCGGCCCGAACACCGGCGGGATGGGCGCTTACTCACCGGCTCCGGTGGTAACGGATGAAGTGCATCAGCGCACCATGGAACGCATCATTTGGCCAACCGTGAAAGGCATGGCTGCGGAAGGTAACACCTACACCGGCTTCCTGTACGCGGGTCTGATGATCGACAAGCAGGGCAATCCGAAGGTTATCGAGTTCAACTGCCGCTTCGGCGATCCGGAAACCCAGCCGATCATGCTACGCATGAAATCGGACCTGGTGGAGCTTTGCCTGGCCGCCTGCGACGGCAAGCTGGATGAGAAAACCTCCGAGTGGGACGAACGCGCTTCATTAGGCGTGGTGATCGCCGCGGGCGGTTATCCGGGCAGCTACAGCACCGGCGACGAGATCCACGGCCTGCCGCTGGAAGAAGTAGAAGACGGAAAAGTGTTCCATGCAGGTACTAAACTCGCCGATGACGACCGCGTGTTGACCAGCGGCGGTCGTGTACTGTGCGCCACCGCGCTGGGCCACACCGTGGCTGAGGCGCAGAAACGCGCTTACACCCTGATGACCGACATTCGCTGGGACGGCAGCTTCAGCCGTAACGACATCGGCTGGCGCGCCATCGAGCGTGAGCAAAACTAACGGCTGAGTTTAGCCAGCAGCGTTTTGCGCGTAATGCCCAATTGACGGGCGGCTTCCGTTTTGTTGCCGCCCGTTTTTTCCAGCGCCGCCAGAATCACCTCTTTTTCCACATCGACCAGCGGTTGGATCTCACCACTGTATTCCATTTTTATCGGCGTCGCGGCAATAGCGAGAGGCAATTCGCGTTCAGAAATGTATTCTCCCGTCAGCAACACCACCGACCGTTCGATAGCGTTTTCCAGCTCACGGATATTGCCCGGCCAGTCGTAGTGGATCAGCAGATCCATCGCCTGAGGCGTAAACCCCTTCACTGCTTTTCGGTTACGTTCGGCAAAACGCCGCAGAAAATGGTCTGCCAGTAGCGGAATATCTTCCCGACGCTGGCGCAAAGAAGGCATTTCAATCGCCACCACATTCAGGCGGTAATAGAGATCCTGGCGAAAGCGACCGGCACTCACCTCTTCCGCCAGGTCGCGGTGGGTAGCGGCAATTAACCGAACATCCACAGATATCGTCTGGTTACTTCCCACGCGTTGCACTTCGCGCTCCTGAATCGCCCGCAGCAAACGTACCTGCATTAACGGCGAGATATCGCCGATTTCATCAAGAAACAATGTCCCGCCGTCAGCTTCGACAAAGCGACCTTCCCGCCGTTTATCCGCCCCGGTAAACGCCCCTTTCTCGTGACCAAAAAGTTCGGACTCCAGCAGCGATTCATTAAGCGCCGCGCAGTTGAGCGTGACCAGCGGTTTATCGCTCCTGGCGCTACAGGCGTGTAGCGCCCGCGCCACCAGCTCTTTACCCGTGCCGGAGTCTCCGTGAATCAATACCGTGGCGTCTGATGGTGCGACCATCGCGATTTCATTGAGCAGCTTTTGCATCGCCGGACTGCTGCCAATCATGCCAAACTGCGCAGCCGACGCCGATGGCAGTTCAGCGCCCGTTTCCCGCGTATGCGCCAGCGCCTTTTCCAGCGTCTCCTGCAGACGGTCAAAATCCAGCGGCTTGATTAAGTAGTCCAGCGCCCCGGTTTTAAGCGCCTCAACGGCGGTTTCCACGCTGGAGAACGCTGTCATGATCAAGACCGGAATCGCCGGATTCAGCGCTTTAATCTCTTTCAGCGTTGTGATGCCGTCCATCTCCGCCATGCGTACATCACACAGCACTAAATCAAATACGCGTTCGCGCACCTGTTCCAGAGCCGCTCGCCCGCTATAGGCCAGAGCGACGTTATAGCCCCAGCCCCGAAGCAGCGCCTGTAAAATCGTGCAGTGGCTTACATCATCATCCACAACCAGAATATCGATTTTTCCGCGTATCACCCTTGTTAATCCTGTTGTCTCGCTATCACTGGCAACCAGATAGTAAAGACCGCGCCTTTACCCTCAATACTTTTCACCTTAATCGCGCCGCCATGCTGTTCGATGATATTTTGCACCACCGCCAGCCCCAGGCCTGTCCCGTCAGCTTTAGTCGTAAAATAAGGCGTAAAAATCGCCTCCAGCTGATCCGGAGCGATCCCTTTCCCACTATCGGTAACAGTGATGATAACGCGGTCGGTCCCACTGTCTTTTGCCTCTACGGTAATCGTTCCCTGGTGGCCAATCGCATGAATAGCGTTCAGGTACAGATTCAACAGCACCTGAGTCAGCCTGTCCGGGTCAGCCTGAATACGCTTAAGCGTCTCATTCGCCGTGAATCTCAACTGAATCTCTCTGTTTTGGGCATCCTGACTGACCAGATTCAGGGAGTGAGTAATAATATCATTGAGGTTAACCGCCTGGAGCGTCAGATGCGCGGGCTTTACCAGTTCGAGCAATTCGCTTACCACCCGGTTCAAACGGTCGGCCTCTTTGGCCATCACCTGCGCCAGTTCATGCGACTCGCCGCCGGCAGGCGTGCGCTCGGCAAAGTATTTCGCCAGCCCTTTGATGGACGAGAGCGGGTTACGAATTTCGTGCGCGACGCCCGCCGCCAGATGCCCCATCGCCACCAGCTTTTCTTTACGCTTCATTGTATCAAGCAGTTCTCTGTGCGAACGCTGATAACGCTGATGCCAAAAAAACGCCAGTAACGTTGCCAACAGCACCGTCGCTAACGCAGACAAAACAATCAGCGTATTACGCCACTCTCTTGCCTGGGTCGCGGTCAGCTCGCTGGCGTCAAAGGCAATAAAAATAATTTGTTTCGCTGGTTCGTCGTCATTGGCGCAACGCGCCATGCCGTGGCCCCTCATACCGAAAAGCGGCTGGAACTGGCGGTAAATTTCCAGCGCAGGTACCGTCTCGCCGTTAGCAGCAACGTCGACACGCCGCCAACGCTCCTGCGGCCCTGGGTTTAGTTGAGGCATTTCAGATGTGGAATAGAGCGATTTGCCCACCATGTCAGGGTTGCTATGAGTGATGATTACCCCCTGCGCATCGGTTACGGCGAACCACAACACGCCTGGCTGACCCGCCATCTCTTCCAGCAATGTCTGCTGCTGCGCGTGATGCATCCGCATACCCATACCTACTCGCGTGCCGGACTCCAGAGCGCGAATGAGTACATTTCCCTTTTCCAGCAGCGTCTGCCTGGCGGCAGCGCTCTCACGGCCATAGTCGCGAATGACCATAATGGAAAATAGCCCCACCAGAATGAAGATCGCCACAGGTAACAGCCGACTCAACCACGTTGCAGCGGCATCTTTATGTAATCGTATAAAACTCACAGGCTTCCCCGGCTCGTTTTTATTTTCCTTACTTAAGCAGAGATCATGCCATTCTTCGCTCCGCATAACCGCGCATTGTCGCACACCCTTTCGGATACGAGTGGGTAAAAATGACTCGCCAAGCGGATCATGCGAGTCATTTTTACTCGCTTTTTGCCGCCTGAAGCGGGTTAACTCGCTGCCCGAAAAGGAATAGTTACCTGGCACGGAAGATGCAAGAGAGAGGATAAGATGAGCAACAGGAGAACGCAAAATGAAACGGAACAATAAATCAGCTATCGCGCTAATCGCCCTCTCTCTTTTGGCCCTGAGCTCCGGTGCCGCCTTCGCCGGGCATCACTGGGGCAACAATGACGGTATGTGGCAACAGGGAGGTAGCCCGTTAACTACGGAACAGCAGGCGACGGCGCAGAAGATTTATGATGATTACTATACGCAGACCAGCGCGCTGCGCCAGCAACTGATATCCAAACGTTATGAATACAACGCGCTACTGACCGCCAGTTCGCCGGATACTGCGAAAATTAACGCGGTTGCCAAAGAGATGGAGTCATTAGGCCAGAAGTTAGATGAGCAACGCGTGAAACGGGATGTCGCGATGGCGCAGGCTGGCATACCACGCGGCGCAGGAATGGGCTATGGCGGTTGCGGCGGCTATGGCGGCGGTTATCATCGCGGCGGCGGTCACATGGGTATGGGAAACTGGTAAAGCATGTTTGCCGAATGGCGGCTTCGCCATTCGGTATTCCATCAAAAGCTTTTCGCTTGCGGCTGCCAGTGACAGAAATCTGAATTCGCCACCAGCAAAAGTTGCGATCCTTCCGGCGCCTCCAGCCATGCTACGCTCACCTCTACCGATGAGTGGTTCTGGCGGCGCTCAATGTGGCTTATTGCCCAGGAATCCAGATCCGGTTTCAGCGTTTCACCTTCACAGGTGGTGACCGTATGGTCGGCGTGCCAGCGTCCCTGGCGTAGTATGACCCGCCCCAGGCGCAAGGCGTCGCTGGTCTGACGGATTTGTTCGGCGCGATAGCGATACAAGGCAATCTGATCGTTGGAAAGCTGCTGCTTCTGCCCCCCGACTTCACGCTGCATAAAACTGAGTTCGCCATGAGCGTCGAAACGCGCGCGAATATGTTCTGGCGGTTTACTGTAAATATTGAGTTCAATAAGCGAAAGCGTATCACCCTGCCAACGATATTCACTGGTCGTCGTGCTGCCGCTATGCCACGGGCTAAAAACAGAAAGCAGATGGACTTCATCGTTCGTATCTTTACGCCAGATACGCACCGCGCCGTGATCGCCGGCAAAGCCGCTGGCAGTAAACGGAGGCGGTGAAGCGTTATGACTGCAGGCAGTCAGCAACAGCGCGCCGGAAAACAGAAACGCGCGACGCCAGACAGACAAAAGGGGCTGACGAGCCCCTTCGATAAAACTGTTCACAGCTACGCGTCTTACTTAACTGCGTCTTTCAGCGCTTTACCAGAAACAAACGCCGGTACGTTAGCGGCGGCGATTTTGATTTCTTTACCGGTCTGTGGGTTACGGCCAGTGCGCTCAGCACGGTGGTTCACTTTGAAGGTACCGAAACCAACCAGTTGTACAGCATCGCCTTCTTTCAGAGACTCAGTAATAGCAGCCAGAGTGGATTCCAGAGCAGCTTTAGCCTGGGTTTTGGACAGTTCTGCTTTGTCTGCAATTACATCAATCAGTTGAGTCTTGTTCATAAGTTATCCTTACAATGTGTTTATCGCTTGCTAAGCATCGAGTGCGACGGAAATGCCAGAAAAGCACTCTCCTGCATACACGCACCGATAGCCACTTTTTTTCGCCTCCCAAATGTAGACCAGACGGGGGGCATAAGGGAAGCCTTATGGCACGACAAATCAGACGTTAAATCACGTTTTCTGGTGTCATTGCTGAAAATTTATACCGATATTGCTCTCACCAGCCTCGCGCAGGTCTGCCCTGAGCCCTTTTATCAGTTCAATATCGCGTTCTTCGCAGTCGGCTAAAAGTCGGAATATTTCCCACTGAATATCCCATTCCTGTTCAACGGCAGGGTTCGTTTTGAGCTCCTCATCGGTCATTTCCCGACCAGCCTGAGTCATTTCCAACATCGCCACCGTAGTAATGGAAGTCTTACTAACCTCAATAGCGTGTTCCAGCGTTTCGCCGCTAAGACGAGAATGCATTAATTCACTTAATGCGACGCAGGCGTCAATCGCCGGGTAAACGCCGTACAGATCATAGTCGTCGGCTGCCGGAATTGCCTCTTCAAACTTCTCCAGTTGACTATCGAAATTGACCTTCGCATCTTTCACCGTCAGGGTTTCCCAGATCAGATCCAGAATGCGACGGTAGATCTGTCCGTCGCCGAATTCCGTCTGCTTGCAAAACATGGCGTAGTTCGGGTACATGCGCTCGCACAAGCAGGCCATAAAAGTAACGTGCTGCCAGCTTTCCAGCCGCTCCAGACGCAAATGAATCGGGTTTTGTAACATGATGGAATCTCGAATCGGAAATTAGCGGCAGTTTACCTGAATCAGCGCTGAATTTCTTGCCAACGAACAAACGCCGGACGCCCGGAAGCGACGGCATCCGCCCAGCGCGTCGGCTCCGGCAGGCGATACCCTTTCATACAGCGCTGTACCCACGCCAGCGCGCTGTCAGTACTGACCCGGTGCCCCGTCGCGATAAACAGCGGATTACAGCGCGCCTTGCTGCGCCATACCCACGCCAGTTGCTCGCCTTTATCCATTAAGGGACTAAGTGCGCCAGGTTCGGCGGAAAGCGGTTCAAATTTACCGCATAGCCGTTTTTTCGCCACGCCGATGGTCGGTACGTCCACCAACAGTCCAAAATGACTGGCGACGCCAAGCCGACGCGGATGCGAAATACCGTGACC
Source organism: Salmonella sp. 741265055_HSA (assembly GCF_046569525.1). Classification (NCBI taxonomy): domain Bacteria; kingdom Pseudomonadati; phylum Pseudomonadota; class Gammaproteobacteria; order Enterobacterales; family Enterobacteriaceae; genus Salmonella; species Salmonella sp. 741265055_HSA. The sequence goes on from NZ_JBKFSQ010000055.1 coordinate 9,048, forward strand.
GTCTACAAACAGCAAATCGGGCTTTTGCGAGAGCTGTTCCCACGCCGCCAGCAGCGCAGGATATTCACGAAAAGAGAGAAAGCCGGGGATATACGGCATAGTGGTGGCAATACGCGCCACCTTGTACTCTACCAGTTCAAGCGACGGATATTTCAGCAATACCATCGCCGCCCGCGTCACCTCGCCGCCCTGCTCAAAACCGACGTCCGCCCCGCCGATAAACGCTGGCGGATCTTTGTCCAACCGATCTTCGCGGCAAACCGATGAAGCAAGTTCTATCTGTTGAGCACGTAGCGACGCGAGATCCATACTAACTCCTTAGTTGTGATACTGCGCAGAAAGTCGGTGCACTGCCTCCACAAATGCGCCAGCATGTTCTGGCGGCACATCCTGATGGATGCCATGTCCAAGGTTAAAGACGTGCCCTTCTCCCTGACCGAAGCCAGCAAGTATAGTCGCTACTTCGTCTTCGATCCGTGCCGGCGGCGCATACAGCATGGACGGGTCCATATTGCCCTGCAGCGCCACTTTATGGCCAACGCGACGGCGCGCATCGGCGATATCTGTCGTCCAGTCGAGACCCAGCGCATCGCAGCCGGTTTCCGCCATCGCCTCCAGCCACTGACCGCCACCTTTAGTGAACAGCGTTACCGGCACGCGGCGACCGTCGTTTTCACGCAGCAGGCCATCGACGATTTTATGCATGTAGTAGAGGGAGAACTGCTGGTAATCGCGGCCAGTCAGCACGCCGCCCCAGGTGTCGAAAATCATCACCGACTGCGCGCCCGCTTTGATTTGCGCGTTGAGGTACAGCGTGACGCTTTTCGCCAACTTATCCAGCAGCAGATGCAACGCCTGCGGGTCAGCGTACATCATCTTTTTAATCACCGTGAAGGCTTTGCTACTGCCGCCTTCCACCATGTAAGTCGCCAGCGTCCACGGGCTGCCGGAGAAGCCGATCAGCGGAACCTCGCCTTTTAGTTCGCGGCGAATCGTACGCACCGCATTCATCACATAACCCAGTTCATCTTCCGGATCGGGAATAGGCAGCTTATCGACATCGGCTTTGCAGGTGACAGGAGCCGTAAAGCGCGGGCCTTCCCCGGCTTCAAAATAGAGCCCCAGGCCCATCGCGTCCGGAATCGTCAGGATATCCGAGAAAAGGATCGCCGCATCAAGCGGATAACGGCGCAGCGGCTGTAAAGTGACCTCGCAGGCCAGTTCGGCATTTTTGCACAGCGACATAAAATCGCCCGCCTGAGCGCGAGTGGCTTTGTACTCCGGTAGATAACGGCCCGCCTGGCGCATCATCCACACTGGCGTAACATCAACGGGCTGGCGCAGCAGCGCACGTAGATAACGATCGTTTTTGAGTTCGGTCATTTTTACATTCCTTTAGCGTTGATGCGCCCAGTGTAACATGTCAATCATATTCAGCCCGACACATTGCCACCGTATCTTCGATCAAACGGCGCGCGACGGTGCCCGGCGGCGGCAGTAGCGGCAGATCGTCATAACGATACCAATTTGCTTCCAACAGCTCTTTCGGGTCGATGACAATCTCGCCGCTGTCATACTCCGCCATAAACGCCGTCATCAGCGACTGCGGGAAAGGCCACGGCTGGGAAGTCACATAGCGCAGATTTTTCACCTTAATCCCGCTCTCCTCCATCACTTCGCGCGCGACCGCTTGCTCTAAGGTTTCGCCGACTTCAACAAACCCGGCCAGTACCGTATGCACGCCGTTGCGGTGGCGAACATGCCGGGCAAGTAGAATAGAATCCTCACGGCGAATGGCAACAATAATGCAGGGGGCGATTTGCGGGTAGTAACGCTCGCGACAATGGCTGCACAGCATCGCCCATTCGGTTTTACTCGGGTGCATAGGATGCCCACAATAGCCGCAAAATTTATGCGACCGATAAAACTCCGCCAACTGTACGCCACGTCCCGCCAGTTGGAACAGCCCTGCATCCTGATCGATAACCTGGCGAACCGATCCCATATCATGGCGTCGATGCTGTAACACCAGCCAGACGGGCTCGCCTTGCCATTCACCTATCCGGAGTGCGCGCTGCCCCACAAGATCGAAATTTGCCGCCAGCCCGTGTGGTAATTCCCCATACGGCAACCATAATTTTTGTTCATGGCTGACGATCCACCAGCCACTCTCTAATTTTTCAATTATACGATCCATAGCTCTTGCACTACCTTTGCTTCACTGGCATTTTGTTAACATTATTTTTACATTCATGGCGAGCAGCCTTTATCTAACTTGCGGAGACAATCATGCTAAACCAGCTGGAAACCCTGACGGAGCGCGTTGGCGGAAGCAACAAACTGGTCGATCGCTGGCTGGATGTACGTAAGCACCTGCTCGTGGCTTACTACAATTTGGTTGGCATTAAGCCTGGCAAAGAATCGTACATGCGGCTGAATGAAAAAGCGCTGGATGATTTTTGTCAGAGCCTGGTCGATTACCTTTCCGCCGGGCACTTCAGTATTTATGAACGTATTCTCCATAAATTGGAAGGAAACGGTCAGCTTTTACATGCGGCAAAAATCTGGCCGCTGCTGGAAGATAATACGCAGCGCATTATGGGTTATTACGACTCCAGCCTGGAAACTGCCATTGATCACGATAATTGTCTCGAATTTCAACAAGCACTGTCAGATATCGGCGAAGCGCTGGAAGCTCGCTTTGTGCTGGAAGATAAGCTGATTATGCTGGTCCTGGAGGCGGCGCATGGCAGTGCCAGGATCAAACGCCCTGCTTGAGTTCTGCGCGAGTAACGGGTAGTTTACTTCTGCCCCCTCTTCGGAGGGGCGGTTATCTTGTCGGAGTGCTAATTTTCCACAAAAGCGTTCGTGATGCGGCAAGTCGGTGAATCTCCAGGAGCTTACATAAGTAAGTGACTGGAGTGAGCGGACGAAGCCAACGAAGAGGCAGCGCGAAGGATGAAGTGGAAAAGGCTGAGACCGTTAATTCGGGATCCGCGGAACCTGATCAGGTTAATACCTGCGAAGGGAACAAGAGTAATTCTGCTTTATGCTGCTGCCTTTACGGGCGGCGCACATCCATTACTCCATCCGTCGTCTGACAAGCCACGTCCTTAATTTTTTGGAATGAGCTATGTCTACAACAACGTTAACCCGCCGCGAGCAGCGCGCTAAAGCTCAGCATTTTATCGATACGCTGGAAGGCACCGCGTTTCCCAACTCGAAACGCATCTACGTGACCGGTTCGCAGCATGATATTCGCGTACCGATGCGCGAAATTCAACTTAGCCCGACGCTCATCGGCGGCAGTAAAGACAACCCGCAGTTTGAAGAGAACGAACCCGTGCCGGTGTACGACACCTCCGGTCCCTATGGCGATCCTGAGGTGGCGATTAACGTCCAGCAGGGTCTGGCGAAACTGCGCCAGCCGTGGATTGACGCACGTAACGATAGCGAAGAATTAGACGACCGTAGCTCGGCTTACACCAGAGAACGTCTGGCCGACGATGGCCTGAACGATCTGCGTTTTACCGGTCTGTTAACGCCAAAACGCGCCAAAGCCGGACACCGCGTGACGCAACTTCATTATGCCCGCCAGGGGATCGTCACTCCCGAAATGGAGTTCATCGCCATCCGTGAAAACATGGGCCGGGAGCGTATCCGCAGTGAAGTACTGCGCCACCAGCATCCGGGGATGAACTTTGGCGCGCGCCTGCCGGAAAACATTACGGCGGAATTCGTACGTGATGAAGTGACTGCGGGCCGCGCGATTATTCCTGCCAACATCAACCACCCGGAATCGGAGCCGATGATTATTGGCCGCAACTTCCTGGTCAAAGTGAATGCCAACATCGGCAACTCGGCAGTCACCTCCTCCATCGAAGAAGAGGTGGAGAAGCTGGTGTGGTCAACCCGCTGGGGCGCGGATACGGTAATGGATCTCTCCACCGGTCGCTATATTCACGAAACCCGTGAGTGGATCCTGCGTAACAGCCCGGTACCGATCGGTACTGTACCGATCTACCAGGCGCTGGAGAAGGTCAACGGGATCGCCGAAGATCTTACCTGGGAAGCGTTCCGCGACACGCTGCTGGAGCAGGCCGAACAGGGCGTCGACTACTTCACCATCCACGCGGGCGTGCTGCTGCGCTACGTGCCGATGACCGCCAAACGCCTGACCGGGATTGTCTCGCGCGGCGGTTCGATCATGGCGAAGTGGTGTCTCTCCCATCACAAAGAGAACTTCCTGTTCGAACATTTCCGCGAGATTTGCGAAATCTGCGCCGCCTACGACGTTTCCCTGTCGCTGGGCGACGGCCTGCGCCCCGGCTCCATTCAGGACGCCAACGACGAAGCGCAATTCTCCGAGCTGCATACGCTGGGCGAGCTGACCAAAATCGCCTGGGAATACGACGTGCAGGTGATGATTGAAGGCCCGGGCCACGTGCCGATGCATATGATTCAGCGCAACATGACCGAAGAGCTGGAGCACTGCCATGAAGCGCCGTTCTACACCTTAGGGCCGCTGACTACCGATATCGCGCCGGGCTATGACCACTTCACCTCCGGCATTGGCGCGGCGATGATCGGCTGGTTCGGCTGTGCGATGCTGTGTTACGTGACGCCGAAAGAACATCTCGGCCTGCCAAACAAAGAAGATGTGAAGCAGGGGCTGATCACCTACAAAATCGCCGCCCACGCCGCTGACTTAGCCAAAGGACATCCGGGCGCGCAGATCCGCGATAACGCCATGTCGAAAGCGCGCTTTGAATTCCGCTGGGAAGACCAGTTTAACCTCGCGCTCGACCCGTTCACCGCCCGCGCTTATCACGATGAAACCCTGCCACAGGAGTCCGGCAAGATTGCCCACTTCTGCTCCATGTGCGGGCCGAAATTCTGCTCGATGAAAATCAGCCAGGAAGTGCGTGATTACGCCGCCGCGCAAACCATTGAAGTGGGGATGGCGGATATGTCGGAAAACTTCCGCGCCAAAGGCGGCGAAATTTATCTCAAACGGGAGAAAGCCTGATGTATCAGCCTGATTTCCCGACCGTACCGTTTCGCCTCGGGCTTTACCCGGTGGTAGACAGCATGGAATGGATTGAGCGTCTACTGGAGGCGGGCGTGCGCACCATCCAGTTGCGTATCAAAGATAAGCGCGATGAAGAGGTGGAAGCCGACGTTATCGCCGCCATCGCACTGGGGCGTCGTTATGACGCCCGGCTGTTTATCAACGATTACTGGCGGCTGGCGATTAAGCACAACGCCTACGGCGTACATCTGGGCCAGGAAGATCTCGAAACCACCGACCTGAAGGCGATTCAGGCGGCGAGGCTACGCCTGGGGGTATCCACGCACGATGGTATGGAAATAGACATCGCGCTCGCCGCTAAGCCTTCTTATATCGCACTCGGCCACGTCTTCCCGACGCAAACCAAGCAGATGCCTTCCTCCCCGCAGGGGCTGGCGCAGCTGGCCAGTCATATTGAACGACTGGCGGATTACCCGACCGTCGCGATCGGCGGCATCAGCCTTGAACGCGCCCCGGCGGTAATAGCGACCGGCGTCGGCAGCGTGGCTGTGGTTAGCGCCATTACTCAGGCCGCCGACTGGCGCGCCGCTACCGCGCAATTACTGGCTATTGCGGGAGTTGGCGATGAATGACCGCGATTTTATGCGCTACAGCCGGCAGATCCTGCTCGGCGATATCGCGATTGAAGGCCAGCAAAAGTTGCTCAATAGCCATGTATTGATTGTCGGCTTAGGCGGGTTAGGTTCGCCCGCGGCGCTCTATCTGGCGGGCGCAGGCGTTGGCACGCTGACGCTGGCGGACGATGACGACATTCATCTGAGCAATTTGCAGCGCCAGATCCTGTTTACCACCGATGATATCGCGCGTTCAAAATCTCAGGTCGCCCAGCAGCGCCTGACGCAGCTCAACCCGGATATCGAACTGGTGTCGCTCCAACAGCGGCTGCAAGGCGAGGCGCTCCGGCAGGCGGTCGCGCGGGCCGACGTGGTGCTCGACTGTACCGATAACATGGCCACGCGCCAGGAAATTAACGCCGCCTGCGTCGCGCTCAATACCCCACTCATCACCGCCAGCGCCGTCGGCTTTGGCGGCCAGCTAATGGTCCTCACGCCACCGTGGGAACAAGGCTGTTACCGCTGCCTGTGGCCAGATGATGTCGAGCCTGAACGCAACTGCCGTACCGCCGGTATCGTCGGACCGGTTGTTGGCGTGATGGGCACCTTGCAGGCGCTGGAGGCGATTAAATTACTCAGCGGTATTGAGACGCCCAGCGGAGAGCTACGCCTCTTTGACGGTAAAACCAGCCAGTGGCGCAGCCTGGCGCTGCGTCGCGCCAGCGGCTGTCCGGTATGCGGAGGGCGATATGCAGATTCAGTTCAATGATGAACCGATGCAGTGCGCCGCAGGGCAAACCGTCAGTGAGCTGCTCACGCAACTCAATCAGCTTAAACCGGGCGCGGCGCTGGCGCTCAATCAGCAGATCCTGCCGCGCGAGCAGTGGCAGCAGCAAATCGTGCAGGAAGGCGACCAGATCCTGCTTTTTCAGGTTATTGCAGGAGGTTGATATGTTACGTATTGCCGACAAAACGTTTGATTCACATCTGTTCACCGGCACTGGAAAATTTGCTTCATCGCAGCTGATGGTCGAGGCGATTCGCGCCTCCGGCAGCCAGTTGGTGACGCTGGCGATGAAGCGCGTGGACCTGCGCCAGCATAACGATGCGATTCTGGCGCCGCTGATTGAAGCGGGCGTCACGCTGCTGCCCAATACCTCCGGGGCGAAAACCGCCGAAGAGGCGATCTTCGCCGCCCAACTGGCGCGTGAAGCGCTGGGCACCCACTGGCTGAAATTAGAAATCCACCCGGACGCCCGTTGGCTCTTGCCGGATCCGATCGAAACGCTAAAAGCCGCCGAGGCGCTGGTGAAGCAGGGTTTTGTGGTACTGCCTTACTGTGGCGCGGACCCGGTGTTGTGCAAGCGGCTGGAAGAGGTCGGCTGCGCGGCGGTAATGCCGCTCGGCGCGCCGATTGGTTCTAACCAGGGGCTGGAAACCAAAGCCATGCTGGAGATTATTATCCAGCAGTCCACCGTGCCGGTGGTGGTCGACGCCGGGATCGGCGTCCCCAGCCACGCGGCGCAGGCGCTGGAAATGGGCGCTGATGCGGTACTGGTCAACACGGCAATTGCTGTGGCCGACGATCCGGTGATGATGGCAACCGCTTTCCGTCTGGCTGTAGAAGCGGGAGTACTGGCGCGTCAGGCGGTGCCGGGTAATCGTAGCCCCTACGCCAGCGCCACCAGCCCGCTCACCGGATTTCTGGAGGCGTTAGCATGAAAACCTTCACCGACCGCTGGCGGCAGCTGGAGTGGGACGATATCCGCCTGCGCATCAACGGTAAAACCGCCGCCGACGTAGAGCGGGCTCTTAACGCTCCACAGCTAAGTCGTGACGACCTGATGGCGCTGCTCTCCCCCGCCGCCGCCGATTATCTGGAACCGATGGCGCAGCGGGCACAAAAGCTGACCCGACAACGCTTTGGCAATACCGTCAGCTTTTACGTGCCGCTTTATCTCTCAAACCTCTGTGCCAACGACTGTACCTACTGCGGTTTTTCGATGAGCAACCGCATTAAGCGTAAAACGCTGGATGAGGTGGATATTCAAAGGGAGTGCGATGCTATCCGTAAACTGGGCTTTGAGCATCTGTTGCTGGTGACTGGCGAACATCAGGCCAAAGTAGGAATGGACTATTTTCGCCGTCATTTACCCGCCATCCGCCGTCAATTTTCATCATTACAGATGGAAGTCCAGCCGCTGGCGACCGAGGAGTATGCCGAACTGAAAACGCTCGGACTTGATGGCGTGATGGTTTATCAGGAGACTTATCATGAGACAATCTATGCACAGCATCACCTGAAGGGAAAGAAACAGGACTTTTTCTGGCGGCTGGAAACGCCGGATCGGTTAGGCCGGGCAGGTATCGACAAAATCGGTCTTGGCGCGCTAATTGGTCTGTCGGACAACTGGCGGGTGGATTGCTATATGGTAGCTGAACATGTGCTGTGGATGCAGAAACAGTACTGGCAGAGTCGCTACTCTGTTTCCTTCCCGCGTCTGCGCCCGTGTACTGGCGGTGTGGAACCCGCATCTGTGATGGATGAAAAGCAACTGGTGCAAACGATTTGCGCTTTCCGGTTATTGGTGCCGGAAATTGAATTATCACTCTCCACCCGCGAATCGCCGTGGTTCCGTGACCATGTGATTCCTCTGGCAATCAACAACGTCAGCGCCTTCTCAAAAACCCAGCCCGGCGGCTACGCTGACGATCATCCTGAACTGGAGCAGTTTTCTCCCCACGATGCCCGTCGGCCTGAAACCGTAGCAAGCGCGTTAAGCGCGCAAGGGTTACAGCCCGTGTGGAAAGACTGGGACAGTTGGCTGGGGCGCGCTTCGCAAATGCGGTGAACCCGTATGTAAACGCATTAATATTTCACGAACGAGTACGTAATGTGAAAAATGGGAGATGGTTATCGATCTCCCGTTTTTTTATTTTGTCATCGTCAGCAACGGAAGCTGACCAGGGCAAATTAACCCTTCCTCATTTTTGCCCAGCCTTCTCCCCTTCATCAGTAACTGACGACCGAGGGCTGGCCACTGGATTATCGAAATAGCGGTGAACTTGAAGTTTTCGGGCAGCGTTCCTGACTGTAATTTCGCTGGCGCCCCCCTCTTCCAACCGTGTCTGCTGATCGTTTTTGTCCATAAAATGATGCCCCAGAACAACGGGAATCAGGGGCGAACCCATCAGGGAAAAATGTGTTGCGGCCGGACGCCGATGGTAACGTTACTTGATGGAAAACGCATCTGGGCTGAGAAAAATTTAAGCCAGATGTAATCTGACAGATATCTGTATAAATAACCGGTAACTGTGAGATCAGGTCTGAAATAATATACCCAAAATAATTCGAGTTGCTTAAAGGCGGCAAGGGAGTGAGTCCCCA
>NZ_JBKFSQ010000056.1:0-15775 GCF_046569525.1 Salmonella sp. 741265055_HSA
GTGGCGCATTATAGGGAGTTATTTCTGCCTGACAAGAGGAAATTTAAAATAATTTCTCAAGTGCCTGGTATTTACCCAAAACGCCATTAAACCGCTAGTTTTTCGAGCGTTTCAAAGCCATAACGCTGTAAAACGGGTAATAATTGTTCAGCTCCTGGCGTCATTGCCATGCAATAAGCAATATTGGCATCGGTTGATTTCGCATCCGGCGCTTCATGTTCCAACAGCCAGGCTGTACGACGCGCTATCGCCGCGCCGGAATCCACTAACCGCGTCCCTTCGGGCAGGACTTGCAAAAGCTCGTCCCGTAATAGAGGAAAATGCGTACACCCCAGAACGACCGTGTCAGGCGGCTCCGGCATTCGTAGCCATGGGCGTAATATGCGACGCAGCTCTTCCAGCGATACCGAGTCGCCATGTAGTTTAGCTTCCGCCAGTTCCACCAGTTCTGCCGACCCCAACATCGCTATTTGACATTCATTGGCGAAGCGCGCAATCAGCTCGTGAGTATAAGGACGTTTGACCGTCGCTCTCGTCGCCAGTAGCCCAACGACGCCATTGGCGGTCAGCCGCGCCGCTGGTTTAATCGCAGGCACAACGCCCACCACCGGGAAGGCAAACTTTTCACGTAATGCCGGAAGTGAGACCGTACTGGCGGTATTGCAGGCAATCACCGCCAGTGAAAGGGGATAGCGCTGCTGTACCGCAGTCACAATCTCGACAACGCGCTCGACGATAAACGTTTCGCTCTTTTCCCCGTAGGGGAAAGCCACGTTATCGAAAGCATATATATAGTGGAGATCCGGCAGGAGCCGCCGAATCTCATCATAGACCGACAATCCACCGACGCCGGAATCAAATACCAGCACGGTGGGACGTGGTTCAGAAGGTGTAGCTGCCAGACAAGGTGTATTCTCGTCCTGCAGTTTGGTAGCCATAAACTGTCTCGTAATCTTTGTCGAACAGGTTGGCTATTTTACCACGAACTGTCAGATGTGAGGTGACCGGATATGAAACCGTAAGATCCCATAAACTGACGCCGCCCATTTTTACCGTCCGGTATGGGTAAGCGGAGTAGTCCGAATCATAGCGGGAACCAAGGTATTGATATGTCACCCCCCAGTCAAAATCGTAAACGTCCCAGTCGAGTTGATATTTCGCCATCTGTTTGGAACGACGAAGTAATGGCGTATCGGTAATCGCATTACGCGCATCAACGTAATCATAACTGACCGTATGCGTTAACGGTCCGGTATCGAAATTCGCCGTCGCCTCAATACCTTTAATGCGCGCCTTACCTTCGTTGTAATATTTTTGCAGATGATCGTCATAATCGATCATGTCATTAATATCGTTACGATAACCTGAAATACGCCAGCTGACGCCAGCGGTTAGCCCTTCAAATGCGCCTTCCCACTGTTTACTCTTTTCAGGATTCAGGTTCGGATTACCGTAATAACCATACAGTTGGCCTAAATTAGGCGCTTTGTAGGAGGTTCCGTAGGAGGCAATAAAGCGATAACCTTCTATAAACTCCCATCCCGCGCTGGTTTGCCATGTACCATGACGACCAAACTGGGAGTTGTCATCACTGCGCGCCGCCGCTTCCAGAGTGAAGTCACCCAACTGTTGTAATCCTGTCAGGTAAACCCCAGTATTACGCTGGTCATATCCCTCGGGCACATAGCCGGTACCTGGCGTGGTAGTCTGTTTCTGCCAGTCTACGCCCGCCCCAACATTACCGTGCCCCACGACCACACTGTTGGTCCATTGAACATTGTACTGTTTCATCTCATCCAGCGTGGCGGAGGTATCATACCGGCCATAGTGCGGATCATAGTTGTAATCTTTACTGTGGCTATAGCTTGAAACCAGCTGAGACTGAATACGTTCGCCATTAAAGCGCAGCCCGGCGTCCCAGCTTTGGCTATAAAGTTTGCGTGTATCAATCAGCGGCGAGCCCGGCGAGTAATAGGCGTCGTAATCGGTACGGTTATCGTAGCCATAACCACGCACGAATCCGCTCCAGCGATCAGAAAAGGTATGCTCTAACGCGCCATAAAGCGTTTTACTCAAAAAGCCGTCCCGGTCAGGCTGCGCCTGCATCCCGGTACCGCCTTTCGCTACCACGTCAAACCCTTTGGTGTATTCGTAATCACCGATCAACGTCGCCCGCGTGTTTTCGCCAAGTTGCTGTTGCGTCGAGATGTCGTAATTCTGGTAGCTATTGCTTCCCCATCCAGCGGTTAATTCTGTGCCTGGGTTATCGCGCGTCGTAATGATATTCACTACGCCACCGATAGCATCGGAACCATAAATAGCGGAACGCGGACCGCGAATATATTCAATGCGCTGTACCAGCGACACTGGGAACTGGCTGAGATCGGCGGACCCGCTCACGCCTGCTAAATTCAGACGCACGCCGTCAATCAATACCAGTACATGGCTGGAGTTGGTGCCGCGAATGAAAATGGAGGAGTTTTGTCCGGCGCCGCCGCTCTGCGCAATATCGACGCCAGGCAAACGGCGCAGAACATCATTTACGGAGGTCGATTGCCAGCGTTCAATATCCTGACGCGTCACGATGGTAACGGGCGCCAGAACCGCGCTGCGCGGCTGCTGAAAACGGTTGGCGGTAACAACCAGGGTATCCGGGCTAGTGTCCTGCGCCCAAGCGGAAAAGGCCGTGACGGAGAACGCCGTCAGCAGCGTAGCTTTTTTAATCATTGTAAAGCATCCACAATATAAGAAGGATGCCGCAGGCTTCATCGATAGTACGCGATGATGAAAAACCAGATGCGACGTTAGCCGGCAGGTCTTCGGGCTTGGAGGGTTATCCGTTGGCTGGATAGCAGAAATGATGACTTCCCGCCGGAGGCAGTGTCTGCTTACGCTCTCATCTCACCTTTCCTTACCGCTGCGCGTCAGCTCCAGATTTTCACTGGATTCCCTATTAACTCACAGGACCGGCCCACGGATGCTACCGTCTGTCACAACACCCTGTCCAGACCGCGCATCACAAATCAGAAATCATCAATAGCTGGACATCCACTGAGCAATCCCTACAATCCCCGCGTACTTTTATTATTCAGGATGCGATATGACCCCCGAACATCTTCCGACAGAACAGTATGAGGCGCAGCTGGCCGAAAAAGTGGCGCGCTTGCAGAGTATGATGGCGCCGTTTTCTGGCCTGGTTCCGGAAGTATTTCGCTCGCCGGTCAGTCACTATCGTATGCGTGCGGAATTTCGCCTGTGGCATGACGGCGATGACCTGTACCACATTATGTTTGATCAGCAGACCAAAAGCCGGATTCGCGTTGACACCTTCCCGGCGGCCAGCCAACTGATTAATACCTTAATGAAGGCGATGATTGCCGGCGTGCGCGATAATCATGCACTGCGGCATAAGCTGTTCCAGATTGATTATCTCACGACCTTGAGCAACCAGGCGGTAGTGTCGTTGCTGTACCATAAGAAGCTGGACGAAGAGTGGCGTGAAGCCGCCACTACGTTACGCGATGCTTTACGCGCGCAAGGTCTGAACGTACATCTGATTGGCCGGGCCACTAAAACTAAAATCGAATTGGATCAGGATTATATTGATGAGCGTCTGCCTGTGGCAGGTAAAGAGATGATCTACCGCCAGGTCGAAAACAGCTTTACGCAGCCAAACGCCGCCATGAATATTCAGATGTTAGAGTGGGCGCTGGAGGTGACGAAAGACTCAAAAGGCGATCTGCTTGAGTTGTATTGCGGCAACGGCAATTTTTCTTTAGCGCTGGCGCGCAACTTTGACCGCGTGCTGGCAACCGAAATCGCCAAACCGTCCGTCGCTGCCGCACAGTACAATATTGCCGCTAATCATATTGATAATGTGCAAATTATTCGCATGGCGGCGGAAGAGTTTACCCAGGCGATGAATGGCGTTCGTGAGTTTAACCGCCTGCAGGGGATCGACCTGAAGGGCTATCAGTGCGAAACCATTTTTGTCGATCCGCCGCGCAGCGGTCTGGACAGCGAAACGGAAAAAATGGTGCAGGCTTATCCACGTATTCTGTACATTTCCTGCAATCCGGAAACGTTGTGCAAAAACCTGGAAACGTTAAGCCAGACGCACACGGTGTCTCGCCTGGCGCTATTCGATCAGTTCCCGTATACGCATCATATGGAATGCGGAGTATTACTCACCGCAAGGTAAAATGTACGTCGGATGGCCGGTTATACCGCCATCCGGCCTTCGCACACTATTCCGCGGTGTCCTGCTTGCGGTTACGCAGTTTAAAGCCAATCCAGAATACCAGAATCACCGACAGCACCGCCGGGAAGAAATTAGAGCCAATATCCGGATATTCTGCACGCACCACGGTGCTATACAGTAAAACGCCAAGAATGAAACAGGCGGCGGCCAACCCCGGCAAACCTACCGGCATAGTACGATTTTGGTAGCGCTGATGCAGACAATATACCGTCAGCACCAGCGAGATAACCGGGAATACGGAGAACGGCACAATAGCGCTAAACAGCGCCGCGAATGTGCCGTTAATCGATAAGCCAGCGATGAGCGCCAGCAACAGCGTACCTTTATCTTGACCTGACTGTTTCATTACTCGTCCTTCACGTTATTCGGAATGATGTGCTATTTTCTCTTGCTCACGGCGATACCAGTAATACGCCCCTTTCGCAATCATGCGCAGTTGCAATACCAGCCGCTCTTCTAATTGCCGACGCTGTTCAGCGCCGATGTCCAACGCCTCTGCGCCCGCGCTAAAGACAATAGTCACCATCGCTTCGGCCTGGGCTTCAGTAAACGCGCGCGGCATATGGTTTTCGAGTTCCAGATAGTCGGCAAGTTCCGCAATAAAATGCTGAATCTCCCGCGCGACGGCGGCACGAAACGCCGCTGAAGTGCCGGAACGCTCGCGCAACAACAGACGGAAGGCGTTGGGGTTGTTGCCGATAAACTCCATAAATGTGGAGACCGACGTGCGAATGACGCTGCCGCCTTTTGCGATGCGCTGTCGCGCCTGACGCATCAACTGACGCAGCATCAGACCGCTTTCATCCACCATCGTCAGACCGAGTTCATCGACATCGCGAAAATGACGGTAAAACGACGTTGGCGCAATGCCCGCTTCACGCGCCACCTCACGCAAACTCAGGCTGGCGAAACTCCGCTCAGCGCTCAGTTGGCTGAATGCGGCTTCCACCAGCGAACGCCGGGTTTTTTCTTTTTGTTGCGCTCTAACACCCATCACAATGTCTGAATCCTTCCATATGCCTTATTCAGCACTATACCAGAGAATAAAAGTAACGGGTTCACACTGGATTGTGAATGATTGTTTACAGACAGTTTGTGCTCCGGCTTCGCAAAAAAGCACAACGATAATTGGGTTAAAGCCGGGCAAATGTTATCATCGTGTTTATTTTATGTATAAAAACAGGTGAGTAATACCATGCCACATTCCTGGGATTATGATGCAGTCGTCATAGGGTCAGGCCCCGGCGGTGAAGGCGCTGCAATGGGTCTGGTTAAGCAAGGAGCACGCGTCGCGGTGATTGAGCGTTATCATAACGTTGGCGGCGGATGTACCCACTGGGGCACCATCCCATCCAAAGCCCTTCGCCACGCCGTCAGCCGCATTATTGAATTTAATCAAAACCCGCTCTATAGCGACCACTCCCGTCTTCTTCGTTCTTCATTCGCCGACATCCTTAATCATGCCGATAACGTGATTAATCAACAAACGCGTATGCGTCAGGGGTTTTATGAGCGTAACCACTGTGAAATCTTGCAGGGCAACGCCCATTTTATTGACGAACATACCCTGGCGCTGGAATGCCATGACGGCACGGTTGAAACTCTGACGGCAGAAAAATTTGTTATTGCCTGTGGTTCGCGGCCTTACCATCCCAATGATGTGGATTTCTCGCATCCGCGCATTTATGACAGCGACTCAATCCTGAGTCTCCACCATGAACCGCGCCACGTTATTATTTACGGCGCCGGCGTTATCGGCTGCGAATATGCGTCCATCTTCCGCGGTATGGATGTGAAAGTGGATCTGATCAACACCCGCGATCGCCTGCTGGCCTTTCTCGATCAGGAGATGTCCGACTCTCTCTCTTACCATTTCTGGAATAGCGGCGTGGTTATTCGCCACAATGAAGAGTATGAGAAAATCGAAGGCTGCGATGATGGCGTCATCATGCACCTGAAATCCGGCAAAAAACTGAAGGCTGACTGCCTGCTTTATGCTAATGGCCGTACCGGTAACACCGATTCGCTGGCGCTGGAGAATATTGGTCTGGAAACAGACAGCCGTGGACAGCTCAAAGTCAACAGTATGTACCAGACCGCCCTGCCGCACGTCTATGCGGTGGGCGACGTGATTGGCTATCCCAGTCTGGCCTCCGCCGCCTACGATCAGGGGCGTATTGCAGCGCAGGCGCTGGTGAAAGGCGAAGCGACCGCGCATCTTATCGAAGATATCCCCACCGGGATTTATACCATTCCGGAAATCAGTTCTGTCGGCAAAACCGAGCAGCAGTTAACGGCAATGAAAGTGCCTTACGAAGTGGGCCGCGCGCAGTTTAAGCATCTGGCGCGAGCGCAAATCGTCGGCATGAACGTCGGCACGCTAAAAATTCTCTTCCACCGCGAAACCAAAGAAATTCTGGGGATTCACTGCTTTGGCGAACGCGCCGCCGAAATTATTCATATCGGCCAGGCGATCATGGAGCAGAAAGGTGGCGGTAACACCATCGAATACTTCGTTAACACCACCTTTAACTACCCAACCATGGCGGAAGCTTATCGGGTTGCGGCGTTGAACGGCTTAAACCGCCTGTTTTAACGCCTTGTCGAAATGGCCATCCATTGCGCCACGGATGGCCTCTGCCAGTTGCTCATAACGGCTACGCAGCGGCGATCCCGGGCGATAAACCAGCCCCACGGTACGACGCGGCTCCGGCTTAATGCATGGCAGATAAATCACGCCGTCGCGCTTACGCTCCTGCGGTACGGCCAGCGCGGGGAGCAGTGTAATACCACTGCCCGCCGCCACCATGTTGCGCAGCGTTTCCAGACTGGTCGCCCGGAAATGGGTATCTTCATCCGCTCCCGCTTCAAAACAGAACCCCATCGCCTGATCGCGCAGACAGTGGCCATCTTCCAGCATCAGCAATTTCTCGCCTGCCAGGTCGGACATCGGCACGCGATCGCGATTCGCCCACGGATGATCCTCATAAATAGCCAGCATCATGGGCTCATCAAACAGCGGCACTTCGATAAACGCCTCGCTCTCTTTCACCAGCGCCAGAATAGCGCAGTCAAGCTTGCCGCTATCGAGTTGCGCTAACAACTGATGCGTTTGCGCCTCATGCAGATACATTTCCAGCTTCGGGAAAGTCTGGTGCAACATTGGAATGATAAGCGGCAGCAAATAGGGACCAATCGTTGGGATTAAACCAATATGCAGCGGGCCGGACATCGTCTCGCCTTGTTGGCTTGCCATCTCCTTGAGCACCTTGACCTCACGCAGTACGGTACGCGCCTGATCCACCAGCAGTAAGCCCGCCTGGGTAAACAGCACCTTACGGCTCGTACGCTCCAGCAGCATAACGCCCAGCTCATCTTCCAGCTTGCGTATTTGCCCACTAAGGGTTGGCTGGCTGACGTGACAGGAGTCCGCCGCTCGCCGGAAATGGCGATGTTCGGCTAACGCCACCAGATATTCAAGATCACGAATATTCATTATTCATCCTCCGTCGCCACGATAGTTCATGGCGATAGGTAGCATAGCAATGAACGATTATCCCTATCAACCTTTCTGATTAATAATACATCACAGAACGGAGCGGTTTCTCGTTTAACCCTTGAAGACACCGCCCGTTCAGAGGGTATCTCTCGAACCCGAAATAACTAAAGCCAACGTGAACTTTTGCGGACCTCTGGTCCGCTTTTTTTTGCGTAAAAAAGCCCGGCGTCGCTGATGCTCGGCCGGGCAGTATTACCTGATAGCGCTACGCTTATAAGGCCTACAACGCGAGGCGCGCCTTCGCATCGTCGATGGCCTGCGCCACCTGCTGCGGAGAAACGCCGCCTTTTGCCGCCCGTTTATCCAGACACGACTGCAAAGACAATATCGGATACACATCGTCGCCAATCACGCGGCTGAATTTCTGTAAATCGGCCAGCGGCAACGCTTCCAGCGGCTTACCCTGGAGAATAGCTTCTACCACCGCTTCGCCGACAATATGGTGCGCTTCGCGGAACGGCACGCCTTTCGCGACCAGGTAATCCGCCAGCTCCGTGGCGTTGGCATACCCCTGTTGCGCCGCGTCCTGACAACGTGGGCGTTTCACCTGAATACCGTCCAGCACCAACGCCGCCATATGCAGGCAGTCAAGCCAGGTATCGAGCGCATCGAACAGCCCTTCTTTGTCTTCCTGCATATCTTTGTTATACGCCAGCGGCAGACCTTTTAAAGTCATCATCATGCCGGTTAGCGCCCCTTGTACGCGACCGCACTTACCGCGAATCAGCTCCAGCGCGTCCGGGTTTTTCTTCTGCGGCATTAACGATGAACCGGAAGTCACGCGGTCAGAAAGCTCTACAAAGCCCGCTTCACCAGAATTAAAGAAAATCAGATCTTCCGCGAAGCGTGACAGATGCACCATGCCGATAGCCGCATCAGAAAGCAGTTCCAGTACGTGGTCACGATCGGACACGCTGTCCAGGCTGTTGCGGGTCGCAGACGTAAAGCCCAGCCAGCCTGCCAATTGTTCACGGTCAATCTCATAGGCCGTTCCCGCCAACGCGCCGCAGCCTAGCGGACTCACGTCCAGACGTTTAAGCGTGTCCTGCAGGCGGCTTTCATCGCGCGCCAGCATTTCGACATACGCGAGACACCAGTGGGCGAAAGTCACCGGCTGCGCGCGTTGCAGATGGGTATATCCCGGCATTACCGCGTCCTGGTTCGCCTGCGCGGTTTCCACCAGCGCGCTCTGTAGCTGGCGGTTAGCGGTAAGCAGTTCCCTCACCGTCTCTTTGCACCACAGTTTCAGGTCCGTCGCCACCTGATCGTTACGGCTGCGTCCGGTGTGCAGCTTTTTACCCAACTGACCCACTTTGTCGATGAGCTTACCTTCCACCCAACTATGGATATCTTCCGCATCGCTTTGCAGGATTTGCTGCGGATTCGCGCGAACCTCTTCCAGCAGCACGTTCAGCGCTTCTTCCAACTGTCGTTGCTCATCGGCAGTCAGTACGCCTACCGTGACCAATGCTTTGGACCAGGCCACAGAACCGACAATATCCTGCTCCGCCAGACGGTAATCGAAGCGCAACGAATCATTGAATTGTTTAAACCGCTGGTCTGCCGCCTGTGTAAAACGCCCACCCCAAAGTGCCATAATAGACTTCCTTAAATTCTTCGAATTTCACTGCCGGATGGCGCTACGCTTATCCGGCCTACAATTTCTGATCACGTAGGCCCGATAAGGCGCAGCCGCCATCGGGCGAACAAATAGTTAAGCCAGAATACGCGTGCCAATCGGCGTGCCGTTAAACAGTGCAGGCAATTGCTCCGCATGACGCCAGGAAGCGATATCCACCGGGCGACCCAGCGCCCGCGCAGCATCGAGGGCCGCATTCACTTTCACAATCATCCCGTCGGTAATAATGCCCTGGTCGATAAGCTGCTCGGCTTTGGACGCTGTCATTTCGGCGATACGCTGGCCTTTGCCGTCCAGAATACCGCTCACGTCGGAAAGCAGGATCAGATCGGCCCCCAGCGTCGCCGCCAGCGCGGTTGCCGCCTGATCGGCGTTGACGTTCATCAGTTGGCCGTCGTCTGTTACGCCAATGGAGCTGACCACCGGCAGAAAGCCGTTTTCCAGCAGCATGTTAATCAGCTTCGGCGACCCCGGCTGCGCCAGCCCGACGTGGCCTAACGCTTCATCGAGTTGGGTCACGTTTACGCTGTCGCCATCGCCCAGAAACAGACCAACAGAGGCGATACGGTGTTTCTTCGCCCAGGCCAGCAGAGTCTTGTTAGCGGTTCCCGCCAGCGCGCCGGTAATGATGCCAATCTGATCGGCAGGCGTCACGCGCAGGCCGTCTTTCTTTTTCACTGGCAAATTCAGCCCTTTCATCAGCTCATCCACCACGCAACCGCCGCCGTGAACAATCACCAGCGGACGCTGATGGGACTCACGATAGTTGACCAGCGCGGTAAAAAGACGTTCCAGAGCCTCTTCGCTATCCAGTAATACGCCACCCAGCTTGATAATTAATGGATTCATCATTTCACCCTTAAATAAGAGACTGCGTTTCAGCGAAGCCAAAACGAATATTAGCGCACTGTACTGCCTGCGCCGCTGCGCCTTTCAACAAGTTGTCTTCGGTTGCCACCACAATCAGATGTTCGCCCTGGACGGCAAAACCAATATCGCAGAACGGCAGCCCGACGACGTTCTTTAACGCCGGAACGCCTTTGTCATACAGGCGCACCAGCGGTTTGTCGCCATAGGCTTTTTGCAACACGTCGGCGACCTGCGCATGGGTTACTCCCGCTTTCAGGCGGCAGGTAATGGTTTCCAGAATCCCGCGCGGAAAATTTCCCAGATGCGGGGTGAAGATGACCTCCGCGCCCAGATGGGCGGCGATTTCCGGCTGATGACGATGCGTAAACACGCCATACGGTTGCAGACTCACTTCACAGAAACTGTTCGAAATTGCTGCCTTGCGCCCCGCGCCGCTCACCCCGCTGGTGGCGTTAATTACCGGCCACTGCGTCAGATCCAAAAGTCCGCCGTCAATCAGCGGTTTTAGCGACAACTGCGCTGCGGTTGGATAGCAACCAGGAACCGCAATCAGATTCGCCGTGTTCAGTTTATCGGCATTCCACTCCGCCAGACCGTACACCGCCTGCTCCAGCAGCTCAGGATACTGATGAGTAAATCCGTAGTACTTTTCATAGAAGGCGCGATCGTTTACCCGAAACGCGCCGGAAAGATCGAATACGACGCATCCGGCCTGTAAAAATTGCGGCGCCAGATCGTGGCTCACTTCATGCGCTGTCGCCAGGAACACCACATCAACATCTGCACTAAAATCACGTACATCCGACATCGGTTGCAATGGCAGGTCGACAATCCCTTTTAGCTGCGGATGTAAATCAGAAATTAACTTTCCTGCATCATTGCTTTGCGCTGAGACGGTCAAAGCGGTTATGGTCATATGTGGGTGGCGATTTACGTAGCTTACAAGCTCTGCGCCCGCATAACCGCTAGCGCCTACAATCAGCGTATTCAACATCGGGTTCCTTTATGCTCAACGTTAATGTATTTTTATTCATAATTAATGCATGAATATTGATACTATCATGACCTGAGGTGTGTCAACAATGAAAAACGTTTTACCGCCATTTATCGAGATTTACCGCGCTCTGATTGCCACACCGTCGATAAGCGCAACCGAAGAATCCCTGGATCAAAGTAATGCGTCTTTAATCACTTTGCTTGCAGGCTGGTTCAGCGATCTTGGTTTCAACGTAGAGGTTCAACCGGTTCCAGGAACGCGAAACAAATTTAATATGCTCGCCAGCACCGGACATGGCGCGGGCGGTTTGCTGCTGACCGGCCATACCGACACGGTTCCCTTTGATGACGGACGCTGGACGCGCGACCCGTTCACGCTGACCGAGCACGACAATAAGCTCTATGGCCTGGGCACTGCGGATATGAAAGGCTTCTTCGCTTTTATTCTGGACGCGCTACGTGACGTTGACGTCACAAAGTTGAAAAAGCCGCTCTACATTCTGGCGACCGCCGATGAAGAGACCAGCATGGCGGGGGCGCGTTATTTTTCCGAAACCACGGCATTACGTCCGGACTGCGCGATCATTGGCGAACCGACGTCGTTGCAACCGATACGCGCGCACAAAGGGCATATCTCTAATGTCGTTCGCGTCCTGGGGCAGTCCGGTCATTCCAGCGACCCGGCGCGTGGGGTTAACGCCATTGAACTGATGCACGATGCGATTGGCCATATCATGCAACTGCGTGACTCGCTGAAAGCGCGGTATCACTACGAGGCGTTTACCGTTCCGTATCCAACGCTGAATCTGGGCCATATCCACGGCGGCGATGCCTCAAACCGTATCTGCGCCTGCTGCGAATTGCATATGGATATTCGTCCACTGCCGGGCATGACGTTAAACGACCTTAATGGACTGCTTAACGACGCGCTGGCCCCGGTAAGCGAACGCTGGCCGGGCCGTCTGACGGTAGCGGAATTACATCCGCCGATTCCAGGTTACGAGTGTCCACCGGACCACCAACTGGTTGAAGTAGTAGAAAAACTGTTGGGAACAAAAACCGACGTGGTGAACTACTGTACTGAAGCGCCGTTTATGCAGACATTATGTCCAACGCTGGTGCTTGGTCCGGGCTCAATTAATCAGGCGCATCAGCCGGATGAATATCTCGAAACGCGTTTTATTAAGCCAACCCGGGAATTGATTACCCAGGTAGTACACCATTTTTGCTGGCATTAATGCATATTGCCCGGTGACACGATGTTTACCGGGCCTACCCCGTTTTGTAGGCCGGATAAGCGCAGCGCCATCCGGCATCTCTACGCCACATGTTCATAAGCATTTCTTATTTGGCACGATGCGAATTAACTTTAATAAATTACCGCCATTTTTTCGTTTGCTGAACCGATTTCGCAGTAATTGACGCCACGGGTTTTACGTGGCTTTATAAAGATGAGAAGTGATGTGAAAACGCTTGGTCCGAAAGATTTCGCGTTGCGGCAAGACGGCAAACGAGCACATCCCAGGGAGCTTACATAAGTAAATGACCTGGGTGGGAGAGTGCAGCCAACGCCGCCGCAGCGTGAAAGATGCAGGACAATTACAACAGAGATGGGGTGTCTGGGATCATATGAACGAACAATATTCCGCGTTGCGTAGTAATGTCAGTATGCTCGGCAAGGTGCTGGGAGAAACCATCAAGGATGCGCTGGGAGAACACATTCTTGATCGCGTAGAAACAATCCGTAAGCTATCCAAATCTTCACGCGCCGGCAATGAAGCTAATCGCCAGGAGCTGCTCACCACGCTACAAAATTTGTCTAATGACGAACTGCTGCCAGTTGCACGCGCGTTTAGTCAGTTTCTGAACCTGGCCAATACTGCCGAGCAATACCACAGCATTTCGCCAAAAGGCGAAGCCGCCAGCAACCCGGAAGTGATTGCCCGCACTCTGCGCAAACTGAAAAACCAACCGGACCTCAACGACGCAACCATCAAAAAAGCGGTAGAGTCGCTGTCGCTGGAGTTGGTGCTAACCGCCCATCCGACAGAAATTACCCGCCGTACGCTTATTCACAAGATGGGTGAAATCAATAACTGTCTGAAACAGCTTGATAATACCGATATCGCCGACTACGAACGCCATCAGGTGATGCGTCGCCTGCGCCAGTTGATTGCCCAATCCTGGCATACGGATGAGATCCGCAAGCAGCGTCCAAGCCCGGTGGATGAAGCCAAATGGGGCTTCGCCGTGGTTGAGAACAGCCTGTGGCATGGCGTACCTAACTATCTGCGTGAACTGAACGAACAGCTGGAAGAAAATCTCGGCTACAAATTACCGGTGGATTTTGTGCCGGTACGTTTTACCTCCTGGATGGGCGGCGACCGTGACGGCAACCCGAACGTGACGGCGGATATCACCCGCCACGTACTCTTGTTAAGCCGTTGGAAAGCCACCGATCTGTTCCTGAAAGACATTCATGTTCTGGTATCAGAACTGTCGATGGTCGACGCCACGCCGGAGCTGCTGGCGTTAGTGGGCGAAGAAGGCGCGTCTGAGCCGTATCGCTACCTGATGAAAAAATTGCGCGCCCGTCTGATGGCGACTCAGTCCTGGCTGGAAGCGCGTCTGAAAGGCGAGAAACTGCCCAAACCGGATGGCCTGCTGACGCAAAACGAGCAGCTCTGGGAACCTCTGTACGCCTGCTACCAGTCGTTACAGGCCTGCGGCATGGGCATTATCGCCAATGGCGAGTTACTCGACACGCTCCGCCGCGTGAAGTGTTTCGGCGTACCGCTGGTGCGTATTGATATCCGTCAGGAGAGCACCCGCCATACCGAAGCGCTGGGCGAAATTACCCGCTACCTTGGTATTGGCGACTACGAAAGCTGGTCGGAAGCCGACAAGCAGGCCTTCCTGATCCGCGAGCTGAACTCCAAACGTCCGCTGCTGCCGCGTAATTGGGAGCCGAGCAACGATACCCGCGAAGTGCTTGAAACCTGCAAGGTTATTGCCGAAGCGCCAAAGGGGTCGATCGCCGCCTACGTGATATCAATGGCGAAAACGCCGTCTGATGTGCTGGCTGTGCATCTGCTGCTGAAAGAGGCAGGTATCGGCTTTGCCATGCCGGTCGCGCCGCTGTTTGAAACCCTCGACGACCTGAACAATGCCGACGACGTGATGACCCAGTTGTTGAATATCGACTGGTATCGCGGGCTGATTCAGGGTAAGCAGATGGTCATGATCGGCTACTCCGACTCGGCAAAAGACGCCGGCGTTATGGCCGCGTCATGGGCGCAGTATCAGGCGCAGGACGCCCTGATTAAAACTTGTGAAAAAGCCGGCATCGAGCTCACCCTCTTCCACGGCCGCGGCGGCTCTATTGGCCGTGGCGGCGCGCCAGCCCACGCGGCGCTGCTTTCGCAACCGCCAGGCAGTCTGAAAGGCGGCCTGCGCGTGACCGAGCAGGGCGAGATGATCCGCTTCAAATACGGCCTGCCGGAAGTCACCGTCAGCAGCCTGTCGCTCTACACCAGCGCAATTCTGGAAGCAAACCTGCTGCCGCCGCCGGAACCGAAAGATAGCTGGCGTCATATTATGGATGAGCTTTCCGTCATCTCCTGTGAAACCTACCGCGGCTACGTGCGAGAAAATAAAGACTTTGTACCGTACTTCCGCTCCGCGACGCCGGAACAAGAGCTGGGCAAATTGCCGCTCGGCTCACGTCCGGCGAAACGTCGTCCAACTGGCGGCGTCGAATCGCTGCGCGCGATTCCGTGGATCTTCGCCTGGACGCAAAACCGCCTGATGCTGCCAGCCTGGCTGGGCGCGGGTACTGCGCTGCAAAAAGTGGTGGAAGACGGTAAACAAAGCGAACTGGAAGCCATGTGCCGCGACTGGCCGTTCTTCTCCACGCGTCTTGGGATGCTGGAAATGGTGTTCTCGAAAGCCGACCTGTGGCTGGCCGACTATTACGATCAGCGTCTGGTGGCGAAAACGCTATGGCCGCTGGGCAAAGAGCTACGAGACCTGCTGGAAGAAGACATTAAAGTGGTGCTGGCGATTGCCAACGATTCGCACCTGATGGCCGACTTACCGTGGATTGCGGAGTCCATTCAGTTAAGAAACGTTTATACCGATCCATTAAACGTGTTGCAGGCCGAGTTGCTGTATCGTTCCCGTCTGACTGAAGAGCAGGGCAAATCGCCCGATCCTCGCGTCGAACAGGCGTTGATGGTCACGATTGCGGGCGTCGCCGCCGGTATGCGAAACACTGGCTAACGCCAAAAGAAAGCCGCCCTCACGCAGTTATGTGGGGGCGGCATGAAATACTGCTGTCATCCTCGTCATTTTTTCAATATATTCCTGTCTGCATTTTATGCATTTATAAATCTTTCTTAGAGCCTATCCCACCAGGCGTTATTGGCGCAGCCAGTTTGGACACGGACAG
>NZ_JBKFSQ010000057.1:0-15227 GCF_046569525.1 Salmonella sp. 741265055_HSA
GGAAACAGACCAAGCCCCGCCAGAGCGGTTTGTTTAAACATTTTACACTGCTCATCGTGGACTTCTTCAAAGAGAGATTTGTATGGGCCAAAAGGAAAAACGATACCATTGATGCTGACCATGATAAGCGTATCGCAGAAAACTATGTCTTCGATGAAGTGTTGGGTGTCAATGTTCCACGCTCAGAGTTTGAAAAACGCAGCATATTTAACAATGACCAAAAATCACCAGAAGCAGAGTTCTGCGGAAACGTATCAGATAATGACAAGACCGTTCGTTTTCCAAGTCGTCCTGAGCAGGAACAACCGGATGTTGATAGACCCCGCTCCATATTACCAGAGCATGTAAAAAGGCCATGTTTTCCAAGGAAAAAACCACCAATTATCCGTAGCAAAGTATAAGGTTATGATCTATCATTGGTCTAAATAGGTTAACAGGTACCTCGGCGTCAGAAGTAGGCACAAGTTAACATTATGCACCCATATATAGGGTAATGTTAATTCAATAAGATTTTTTCGGTTTGGATATTATGCTAATAATTACAACCATCTTAAAATTAACACACCCCATCATATTTAAACAGTATATTTAATGTAAGGAGAGATGAGATGTATAAAATACAAAGCGTTTCTATAAACGGTTTCTGGCAAAGACTCGATTGTTTTTGCTCTTTCAACGATGATGTTAATATTATTATTGGCCGTAATGGTACTGGTAAGACAACATTCATGAATATATTGCATTCAGTCTTATCGCTTGATATTGATGGTATTAATAACAATGATTTCAACAGCGCTGAAATCAAGCTCAAAGATGGACGAAAATTTAAAACAATAAAAATAAACAAAATAGAAAGTGATATTTCTCCTTACTCCATAATTGAATATCAACTATCATCTAAAAAATATAATTTACATGTTATCAATACTGATGATAGAAGAGTATCTATGAGTTATAGGCGTAGAGTACAGGAAGAGTCTGAAGAATTACGAGTCGAACTTAGTAAGCTAGTTGCACTCTCATCTCTATCCGTCTATCGTCTGAGAAATAGTGATGATTTAGAGGTTAGAGATAAATATGGCACTCGTTTCATAAATCCTGTTGATTATAAACTTTCTGAATTAATGCAAGAATTAACTAAATATCAACTCGAACTATCACAACAAGCCAGCGAAATTTCTTTTGACTTGCAAAAAGAAGTATTAGCTTCAATATTATATAGCAAAGAGGATATCGATGATCAAGTTTACCATATAGAATTTGATAAAGAAAAAGAGAAACAAAACCTTTTAAATGCCTATACCCAACTCAATGCTATTGATACTAATATTCGTCGAAAAATCAACTTCCATGTTGATTACATTGACCAAACCATGTCAAAATTAAAACAAAATGGACAAGGTGATATTGATATACGTTCAATTGAAGCACTAAGGAAAACACAAAAAATAACTGAGATGTCGTTGAGATCAAGGGCGAAGATATCTCTCGTTTTCGCACCTATTGAGCAATTTCTCCATATTCTAAAAGAATTTATAACTGATAAAGATTTTAGATTTTTGGGTGGGGAATTAATTGTTAATAATAATCATGGATCTATTAGGCAAGAGAATCTTTCTTCTGGTGAAAAACAGTTATTAATTTTATTTATTGAAACCTTACTTCAACGAGAACAACAGTATATATTTATAACTGATGAGCCTGAGCTATCTTTACATATTCAATGGCAGAGAAATATCATACCAGCGATAAAAAAGCTCAATCCTAACGCTCAAATAATTGCAGCAACTCATTCCCCAGAAGTAGCATCAAAATATAGAGATTCTATTTTTAATATGGAGAAACTCGTCAATGCTAAGTAATGAGGTTAATATTGACAGTTTGAATTGGTCTGATGAAGCGGAAAATGTTATTAGTATGTTTTATGATGCTGATATCATGGTTTACGTTGAAGGGGTGGATGATATTGGTTTTTGGGAGATCGTGTTCAAAAAAAATGATCGATTAAATGTTGAGGTTCAAGATGTTGGAGGTTGTGATGCATTAATGTCATATATAGAAAAAATCACATCGGGGAAAATAAACGCTATTGTTGCCCGAGATGCAGACCTCAACTATTTCTCATCAAATATAATTAATCATCCTAATGTGATTTATACACGAGGCTACTCTATTGAAAACAGCATCCTCGATGAACGAGTAATATCTCGGATTCTAAAAAATATGGGAAGATATAGCGCAAAAGAAATTCAAAATATAAATATATCCTCATGGATTAACGAGCTATACTCTAACGTGGAAAATTTAGTCTCTCTTGATATTTATAATCACATAAATATGAGAGGATTGTCTGTTGTTGGCGACTCATGCGAAAGATTTATGCAATCTAAATCCTCATACTCGACATGCTTGAATAAAATTGATTCCTATATTCAAAGCTTTCCTGATGACTTCAAGGAACAAGGCATTGCAATAAAAGAAAGCTTAACTTACCCCAATAACACAACTATATCTAGCTGGTTAAGAGGTCATTTTCTTTTTTCAGCAACACTTAGGTTTATAGCTAACTATTTAACCAAGGATGAAAAAAAGACTGCCATATCGAAAGATAGTTTTTACTCTAATATGCTGACTGCATTTGACCTCTATTTTACAGAAGAACATGCTGATTATGAATACTACAGCCAAAAAATATCATTAATTGCCTGAATACATTAAAAGGGAAAGGTTGAGAATTTAACAAACCTTTCCTTTTATTACTAATAATAATCGTGCAAAAGTTGATTTACTCTCACTCTCTTTATATTAAAATTTATAGATTATAAAATATTTATCTATGACATTTTTTTGCAACCATTCACCTGCTACTTATCCTTAGCATCCCATTTTGAGTATCCCACAAACTACGTTCGTTATTAATTTTTAACTCGCATGGTTTTAACTGAATATAATGGCTACATTCTTCGTCTAAACACAACATTATTAGAAAAAATAGCTTTGCCAGCCAAAAATCCAACAGCGGCAATTATTGGCAAGCTGATAGTAGCTCCCGCCATACCTGTAGACATACCAATGAGAAAAGACATGCCAAAAGACAACAGGATGATCACGAAGGCATACCAGCCGGGATAAGTGCCATATAACACAGTCGCTAAGCACCCTGTGCAAACGTGAACCCCACGCTGGCTCTCTTTGAAACAGAATGGGCATTTGATGATATTGTTTTCCATATTGATTTCCTTAATTGGCTCTCCAGCCATTGCTGGTTTTAACAAGATTCATTGCGCCATCAGCAGGTTCATTCATCCCTTTAACGTTGAAGAACGCCTTTTTGTCAATCCAGCCCGGAACGTCAACCAGCTTCCACGTATACGACACGCGAACAACCTTCTGACCGCCTTCACCCGGTTCCGTCCATTCCTTAATCTCTTCAACGGCACGACGACCTACACAAGCGCCATCTGTTGTGCTCCAGACTTTAGCTTTTTTGCCTTCCTCTGTTATCCCTAATACGTTCGAATCATAACCCTGCTCAAAGACCATCATTCCCTGCTCAACAAATCCATCGAGGATCACTGAATTCGTCCCTGTGCCAGTCTGATCAAATCGTGGTTTGGCAAGACGGATGGGGAAACTGGTGTTATTGTTATCCAGCGAGAAGCAGTATCTGGTCTGCCCGATCTTAGCGTTGATCGCTTTCTCGAAATCGCCTTTTTCACCACATCCCGCCAGTGCCAGAACTGCGCCAGCAACGAGTAAAATCTTCTTCATTTTATTATCTCCTTAATGATAGCGAACAGCACCGTCCCGCAGGACGTGAACAAGCGCCATACAAGGAGAGAACCGACTTTCGCTCTTGATAAAAAACACTAACAAATTGATATAATTAAATTAATTTCTCTGTTCGTCATATTGTTTATATCGATCGATGGTGATCAATTGATAGATTTTAACTATCATAATTAATTTATCGATCTGTTATACCGATCGATTACTTGCGTTCGAAATTTAGAATGTTATGCTTGGGCCGAGGGAGTCAGAAGGATCAGGCGAGGTAGGAATGGAAATCACCAACAACCAAACAGATAGCACTCATGTAGAACCCAATGGTTCCGTTTTGTCTTATGAGTTCGGACTATCTGGATTCTCGATTGATTTGAAAAATTGTTCTGTGCGGCTCTTTAATAAGGAGCTGAATAACTTTTCTGTCTACAATTATTGTGACATCAGGGAAGTCAACTATACCTTGCCAACAACTGAATCCGATGATGCCGAAATATGTGTTCTTACTGATGATATATTAATGCCCTCATGGAAATTCAAAATCCCATTAAACGCTCAGACTTATGATGTGTGTGAGCAATGGATAGATATTTTCAATACTCATATTTTTAATTATTAAAAAGAGGATTTAAATAAAATATAAATTATTTATTTAATTAACAGATTTATTTGCTTTTTAACACATTAATGTTTAATTATATACATATATAATATTTAACAGTGAGGTATATTTATGTCTGGGAAAAACCCATTTTGGAATTATGATTATAATGCGGCACAACGCAATAGAGAAATCGTAGATTCATATCAGCAAGCTAACGAGGCAAGACTGGATTCTCAACAGGCTCAGTTTGAAGCATCAATGTCAAATGACAAAGCCCGTAATCTACAGATGCGTCTTAACCAAACCATAGCCAGTCATAAGAGGGTGGTGGATGAGTATGAACAACAGTTGGAAGGATTTAAACATAACTTCTATAAAATAGCCCTTCAAAGGAATATTTTTAAGACAACGCTTGATCGCCTCCAAGAACAATGGCCCGAGCGCAAGGAGGATATTCTTGAAGAAATCCAACGACAACGAGACCGCTGTAATATGCCTGAATATCGTGAAAAATGGTGGAATGCTGTATCCCAAAACAATATCGGTGATAGCGTTTTGGAATTCCCTTATGCTAAACGCGAGCTAAAAAACAAGCCATAACATATGAAACATAGTATATGGTGATCATTATGTAATAACAAACACCACAAGAAGAAACTAATTATTTTTATAACGACTATTAATTTCAATAAGATACTACTCGGTCGTATCTCCTACAAACACATCTAAATCCAATCATTTATCTTATGGAATCATCCGCATGTCTCATGAGAAAAAGCAGTATATAAAATCATACAAACATACACTGGTTGAGTATAGTGAATCCACCGAAGAGTTGAATAGGCAAGATATAAAAAATAGTGATGATGATATACAAAATCATAGTAATGGCCTAAAAAATCGGCAAGCAAAATCTATTTTGTTAGATTTTTCACTAATCTTTATTCTAGTCCCTTTTATTGGATTCTTGCTTTATGTGATTATTAAATTTATGAACTCAACACAGCCGCGCATGATTTCGCCACCGGACAACTATGTTGATGTAGGGATCTTTTTATTTATAGGAACTGTTATATGGTTACTTTATATAATTAGAGGCAAATCATTTAAAAACTTAAATGATACAATCTTATTTACTGGAACAGCCATTGGCTGTGTATTGTTTTTTCACAAAGGTGCTCCAGTTATAGATCATAACAACGCCACATGGATTTTTAGCCAAATAGTTTTAGCTGGTTGTTCTGTTGGCAAAGCTCTTATTGCATTTACAGATTTCATTGGAGAACGAGTTGACGAAACAAAAAAATCAGTAGAAAAGAAAACTGATCCCCACCACTAACCTTACATACATCAGATATATTATTTAGGAATTAATCTGACAGTTGCTGATTATTTATACAGGCTTCGGTCAGATTACATCTGATTTAAATTTCGCTCAAAGCATTTGTTATTGCTCATTCTTATTCACCTCTTTACTATCACATACTGGCATGAAAATTGCGCATTTACAGAATGAATAAAAACTTAGTAGCATCATTACCATCAACCACAGGTACTTCAATGAGTTAAAAGAAAACCTCAGAAAATATTTCAGAAATAGCATCACCGCTTCATATTTTTTAGACATACTCTTATCCTTTTATTATATACATCAATATTAAATAGCTGTAATCTGTTTTTGATTCCTATACGTATAGCTAATACATAAGTCAATGTTTGTCAAACATGATTCTTATTCATCGTGATTTTATAAAGCCCATGACAAGCACTGCCATTAACCCATAGAAAATCATGAATGATGCTATCTTTACCAAGACTTTATTTTTCTCAAAATGCTTAGGGAACCACACTGAAAAAACATCACTAATAAAAAACAAAGGAACGAGAACTAAGTATCCATGTTTGTTCCTGATACAGGAATCAAACAAAATAAAAATCAGGATAAGAAAAAGAAAGTTCCCTCTCAGCTTATTCATTACACGATTAAATACCACATATAATTTTATCAATTATGCCACCATATTACTTAGCGGCCTGCGTTGATTTTGTGGCATTGATTTTCAGGTTGTTCAACATCATTTTATCAACAGGTTGTAGCTGTTGCCCTAATAGTGCGGCCAATAAAATATTTGTGTCTTCTGTTCTTTCTATTTGAAGCATCTGTAATCTTAGATCGATGGCCTGCATTCTTGCCTGCTCATGCGCAGTTTCTCTTTCATCCGAGCTACTGATTTTAACCTGCCATGCATCAGCGCCAGTGGTATCCGCATAACGAGAATAAATCTCATACCTCAACATTTCCCATTCCGATGGCTTAGGCGGGAACTCTGCTCCGGGGAATAATGTCTCGTACTTGGTTTTCACAGACGTATCGGTCCACGCCTGACTTGCTCCTGCTGTAGAACCAAGTCCTGAGCCTATATTTACCCCTCTTGAGTTTACTGATACATCACCAGATTTCTTTATTGACAGAATAGAATCAACAGCATTGGTTCCTGCCGTACTTCTGGCAACAAAACTTGAGAATGCTGACAGGTATTCACGCCCTTCTTTCGTGTCCTCAAGGTTCCTGTCATTTAGCTGCTGTAGCGGTAAATTACCAATCAGATTTCGCTTAGCAGCGTCAGCCACTTTCATCTGTTTAACGTCATAAGATTGATTTGAAACTTTATTCCCCTGAGCATCAGATACAGATAATGGCGGGGTTGTCAGTGAAGAGGCTGATTTATCTCTGTCAGGATATTGGCCTATGACACTACATCCACCTCTGTTGTACTTCACGTCTTCGCCAGAACAGACATCAATCGAGACTCGCCCCATCACGTTATTTTTGGCCTCATTTATGCCGGTGCTTGCTCCTGTAAACATTTTTACGCTGTTTTCAGCTAAAGCAGCTTTGGCAGCATTTGTGTTAGAACCAGCAGAACCACGTCCTCCTGCAGCAGTAGCTTCCACGCAAGCATTAGCATCAGGTATTCTCTTCAAAACATTCTTCATGCGTTGTTCTTGTATAGCTTGGTTAGCATTACTCATAACAGTATTCTTTTGATTTTCATTGGCTGTTATGTTTGCCTGAGCCAGCTTGTCATTCATTGAGACTAATGTTTCGATTATTCCATTACCCATCGATTGCGGTGAAGCGCCCAAAAGGTATGGCGTCAATATTTCTTCAGTGACAGGCCAGACAGCAAAAGCTGTATTTGTATACAGAACTGAAAAACACAAAACTGAAACCGCTGCTATTCTTTTTATTTTAAAATTACCATGACTCATCACAATACTCCTTTTAATTCATTACATTCTTTATCAATTAATCAATTTAATATAAATTGTCAATTATTCGGGTTATACTTAATGATTTCTTATTTCGTTTAAAAAACATAGATTTTCAAGCCAATTCAAATTAATATATCCACTCCTGAATCATCATTAAGAGAGTTGCCATGTCTAGTTATAATATTGAAGTTAAGGTTGAAACAGATTCAGATGGGACTGAAATATCCAAAACGTGGAATATTTTTAGTCTGGATGGTTCATTAGTGAAAAGTGGGATAGTTTCTGAATCTGAAGCGAAGAATTGGATTAAAGCCACCGAAGATAAAGAATTTTTATTCGATGTATCCAAAGATATTAAAGCCGATATATCTCATCCAAAAAATAAATGAGGTTTAAATCCTGTGGTACAACCCACAGGGTTTATTTATTGGACTCTGAATTTATAGCTTCCCAGTAATCCATCCCTGAAATTATATGAATCAATTTATTTCTATATTCATCAAAATCAATTTCTTCATGGCACTTGAGCTTGTTTAATACAGAAATCGTTATTTCTGCTTTATCCTTCCTTGATAAGGTAATATTATATTTCCTACATTGTTCAATATGATATCGTAAAGTATATGAGAAAGCATCAATATCCATCCCTGACAAAACCGAACTATAAAATGAGAGAAATTTATCACTACCACTGTGTTTGATGTAAAAATCAACAGACTTCTTTCCAATCACTTTTTGATCTTGTTCAGTAGTCCAATTATCAAATAACAGTTTCATTTCTTCATTCATTTAATCCTCCTGACGTATAATTTTATCTATTTTTAATCATTAGTAGATTAATTACCGGCTGTCAATTTTCAACAATTCATGAACTATTAGACACTATTTCCACATAATACCAATAAACTTAGAAACAGCATCTGCGTTAATTTTTTTAGCGACGAGGAGAATCAGGGCGTTTCCATTCAAACACTGCAGCATGTCTTGCTTTAGTTCTTACACTTTTAATCTGATTAGCTTTACGTTGAGAACGAATCTGTTCGCGGGCAACACACAACACTTTCCTTCGTTCTTCATCGGTCAGTTTTGACTCTTTTGCTTTCGTTGATTCCGATACTGCATTATTTATGAACTTTCTTTCTGATAATGATACTCTTCTCAAACGACCATACTCATCGATATTTCTGACTCGTGGTTTTCTTTCTTTTTTAACTTTAACAACATCAAATGTTGCTCCATCAACTTCATTGACTATTTCTTGTTCTGATACACCATTACCTTTATCCTCGTTAGTTTTATTTGCTTCTCTTATAGCAAGGACAACATCACGAAATCTATATATAACTTCACGTTTTTCTTTTTTAGTCACCCATCTTCTTTTAACCATTGCTGCTTCATTCAGCATGTTAACGAAAATTAATTGTTCATCTTCAGTAATATTTTTTATCCATCCTTTTCTTCTCTTCGTTTTTTTCTCAGATTTGTTTTTCATTTTATTTATCCTTTTCTTTTTACACTACTTACTCAATACAATTAAAACAAAAGATATTCAAATTAAACAATGTAATTATTACTGAATTATTTTTATCTGTGACTTTATGAAATAGCATCTTGTTTTTTATTTTTCTCATTAGGGATTTTTCTTTATTTTTTAATAAAATTTTTGTACTAGTTGTACTAATTAATTAATTTAAAAGCATTGGGTTTTAGATAGCGACTTTCAGTCGTAGTAGTTTTCCGTCAGGAAAACTTAGTTTTTCTGCAAGCTTCACCCCCCTAACCCCCCGTAAAAAAATACTGTTGTAATATTTTTTCTTAGGTTCGCAGGTTGGCGTTTCTCACCGTAGCTATTGAGTTCCAGCATGTTTCCAACGCCGGGACTCCCCATCGGACTCCTACGGATACATCATGATCATTTAAAGCATTTTCTCGTTTTACTAAAGAAAATAACACTACCGCTTTATAGATTTTAGATGAACGCTTCAAGTTGATGGCTACCGACTTCCCCCCGTTTATATGCCACCTACAATAACCTAAGAACAAAACAGTTTTTAACACATGATATCCAAAGATTCTTAGACCCGTACAATCAGGTTTAACGTTATTGCTTTTGAGAACTAAAAAGGATTCTGGAAATGGTATTTAAAAGGCTTGTAAAAAGTTCGGATTTAGATTTGACAAATATGAAAAGATTATTTAATACTTTATTATATTTGTAATCACGTTCCTGTTTAACTGATTACAAGGCTTAAAAAAGTCGTCGAAACTTTTTTAGTCCTTAAAAAGTCAACTTTGATAAGTTGGCTTTTTTTGTATCTTCATTCTATTTACATCCAAATATTTCATTTGTCAAATATAATATTTCAGCATGTGTAATTAAGCCATGATTTCTACATGGCTCATATTTGATATTTACATATAATAAATAACCTTATGCCTATATACCACCTTCATCTTCGACATCTTTCTTTATTCTTATTGTCAACTCAACAATTTCTTTCAGGTATAATTGATGGCTTGCAACTTTTTTCAACATTAATGCCCCCAGAGATATACCTAGCAAAAGTGCTAGTCCAAACATGATGACAGTATTAGTAGAATCCGCATTAGAAAGATCTCCAATAAATGTTTTACTCAATTTGTCAAAACCAATTAATGCCTGCACTGCCGAATAGCAAAGACCCAAAACCGAGAATACTGCTGTTTTTTCACCAAAAAAACTACTAACCCTCATCGTTATTCTATTAATCTTAAGTTGTATCCAGTGAATCGCATACAATAATTCTTTTTCTGAATAATCTAATAGAAGCTTTGCATTTTCTTCATCATGTGATATTTCACAAACAAAATCATTGAACGACTCTTTTTTCCAATCGACCAAATGCTTTATGCCTAAGATAGGTGGCAATACCATTATTATTAATCCTATTAGCATCCCTATAAAATACAATCCAAAAATAACATCTACTACCGTATCGGTTTTAAAACAACTGTTGAATTTATACAAAGCAATGCTTAAAGCGAGTAAAGCGATGATAAAAATTCCGAACCTGACTAATCTACCGTGTATTTTATCGACGAGTTTATCTGTTTTGCTTTTATATGTATAAGGGGCATATGCCTTCATGCCACCAAGGATCTTTATTATTTGATTGATTCTTAACATGTTATCCCCAGATTAATAATCGATGTGTATATATAATATTTCTATTATTACATTAACTCAGGTTAAAGTGTAGAATTTCCCACATTGCCAAAAATACCTTGAAAGTAACCCACTATCCAGAAACGCGAGCAACCAATGACAGTCAGGAAATTTAGCCCCACTCCGGTTTAACGACACGCCCGGTCTGGTCCTGTTAAAGAACAGCAATACGTCTCACATTAAATAGATTGAGGCTAAGTTAATTAGGTATTTTATTCCTTAGACATATAGCATTTGCTCTTAAATGGATAGGAAAACTATATTTTGAGTAGCAGCGCTTTGTGATTGTTCCAAACAATCTCTTAGCTGTGAGGAATTTGTCCCTGTTAATGATGCATTTATCCAAAAAAATCACACCAAAGGCGAAAATAGAGGAAGAATGAAATCAATTTATCTGTATTAGCTCAGATCTGTTCTAATACACCTGATACTATAAATAATGAAGGATAACAACCAATAAGAAAGAGGACCGAAGCCCTCTTTCTTATTACTCATCACTACTCTCAGTTCGTGGTGATGATCCACCACCATCACTTTTACCCGGAGCCTTAAAACTCTCTATAGGAGACGCTTTACTTTGAAGATTTAGTGGCAACAATGGTCTGTTATGCTCACCAAAAGATACCGCTCTGTTAGCAGCCTTTTGAGCGACATCCATATAACCTGCCGCACCAACCGTATCTCCAACAGCATCTGCTGCCTCAGCCGCATTGTAAGCAGAGTTGGCACTTTCAAGGGATT
Organism: Salmonella sp. 741265055_HSA; assembly: GCF_046569525.1. Taxonomy (NCBI): domain Bacteria; kingdom Pseudomonadati; phylum Pseudomonadota; class Gammaproteobacteria; order Enterobacterales; family Enterobacteriaceae; genus Salmonella; species Salmonella sp. 741265055_HSA. The sequence continues at coordinate 11,610 of NZ_JBKFSQ010000057.1, forward strand.
GGTATTCATCCTGCTGGTCAAGTGGCCCTGCATTGCTCATATGCGTTCTGAATGTAGATCCCGTATCATTGGCTCTGCTGGAAGCCTGAGCTTTCCCCTGTTGAATTTGTTGTTGCTGTTGAAGTTCACGTTGCTGCTCACGGTCTTTATTCAATTGCCCATTTCTGATCTGATTACCTAATGCGTTAGACGCATGTGATACCTGATCTAACACTGTTTTTGCGAACATAGCCCCTTCAACACCTTTCGATGCCGACTGAGCATAACCCGCCATACTCTGACCACTATGGACACCAAGCCACTTCATAATTTCATCTGGAATAACATGGATCAGCGAAAGCGATTTCTTCACAACGGTAAACATCAGCGCGATGTAAACAGCAATAAGAGCCAGTGATTCGATGATACCTATCCCGGCATTCGCGGACATCATGCCAAATGCACCTGAGAACGTTTCATTCACCACCCCACCAAGGATAGGCAGCATCGTATAAGCCGCTATCAGACCCGTCACCATCAATGCTGGTCTCATAGTTAGCGACAGGACCAGACCGTAGCCAGCGCCGCCGCGACCTACAACCCCATCGCCATCTGGATGTAAATGGGTGATGACCCATAATGGTGCTGCGATCATCGCTTCAAGACATAAAATCATCCAGCCCACGCAAACACCAAACCACATGACGTAAGGCAGCATAGGAATAACAACAGCTAAGGTATCGCCAGCTATCCATAATGGGATAACCAGTGGCATAACAATACCCATAGCGCCAAATGCCCCCGATACCCAGCTCGCGGTCCATGATGTCCATGCGCCAAGGCCAGCACCAACAACAGCAGAACTCCCTAATAACGTCCAGCCAGCAGCACTGAGCGTATCCCCAAGCCCTTTAACCGCTAATAATGGGTTGATAGCCTGTAAATTTGCCGCTGTTGTATCTGTTGAAAATGCGACGATTTTCCCTTGTTTTCTACCATTTATTACGCTTGAACTCAGGAAACCCGCCATCGCACCAGAAATACTCTTATTAGCTTCATTTTGAAGCGAGGATACAATTTTCCCTGCATCATCAGTTTTCGGCCCCTGCCCACCCTTACCACTGGTATTGGCTTCTGTTCGGTTTTGCGCATCAATGCCATTCGCATATCTTGATGCCGTTGTCGATCTTGCCATGTCCTGAGAAACTTTTGCCATAACAGCATTCAGACTGTTAAAAATATCGCCGTATTCCATGCTCTGTTGTCCAGCTACAGGAAGATTGTGAGCAGCACCATTAATCGCGTCCTGAATGCGAATAAGCTTCATACTCCATGCCCCCGCCATGAACCAGCCATCTTTCTGGACATTATCTTTAAAATCATCCCACTGGTTGCCTGTAGAAAATGCCGTTCTGACCGCAGTATCGATAACAGAGACATAAGTTGCTGTAGTGCTATTAATAGCGGATTGAATATCAATATTGTTATCCGCAACATACTGTTCAGCCAGTATCATCATACTGTTATTAAGCGCAATGAAGGCGCTATTATGAGCTTCAACAACGCCTGAGATATTTGTTTTTATATCTTCTGGCATATAGGCCATATACATTCCACCAGATGCGATAGCCGCCTGCGCCTGAGCATTAGCCTGTTCATCATAAGCCGCTTTAGCTTTCGGGTCTGTCAATGTGATACTTCCACACGCTGATTTGGATACCAGTAAATTTTTGTTCATTTCATTACCCGCATTACTGGCACCGTAATTGTATCTGTATAAATATTTTCCTTTTTCCGACGTCATTTCAAACACAGGCATAACACCGGGAAACAGTGCGCTCTCATGCGATTTTTTCCATAGCTGACCTGCCTTCAACATGCAGACATTATTGATAAATGCCGTCTTTGCTATACGATCAAGTTCCTGATAGGACGCTGACGTGGTGATAACAGCACCATCTGATGGATTTGCGGCATACGTATTCCAGACCGTATCGGCAAGACCTACGCCCTGATTTATCAGCCATAACACCATAACCTGAGCTGCACAAAAACCACCGGCTGCGGGAAGTATCATTGCGGTTCCTAACGCCGTTCTGACCGGAAGCCACATGGAGGACCATTTCTTACCCAGCATTTCGCCATCATGCGCCGTTGACATGGTTCCTGCGATCAGCGTATACGCAGCCAGAATCCCCCCAACAAGTAAAACCGCGCTATTGAGGATTGTCATCGTACTGGCTAATGGGCTTTGGGCTAAATTCTCAGGAAATAAAACATCCAAGAACCATAGCTTTGATTTATCCGTATCAGGGACTGTAAATAAATCTGCTGCGTATGCATTTTGCGTAATCAGCAAACAAAAAAACAGTAAGGTAAAGACCAGAAGATATTTTATTGGGTTCATTGCGTTTTTCTCACAGAACCCTGTTCGTTGTCGTCTTTTGTCGTTTTTATGTAATATCATAGATATTTCGTTTTTCTTTATATTTTCCATTTTCTCTCCCTGTTTTATGTAACTCACAACGTGAGTTACATTCTTCTTTATATTTACTCACCCTTTTTGATGCAACTCACATCGTGAGTTACATTTTTCTTTGTATTTACTCGCCATTTTTATGCAACTCACATCGTGGGTTACATTTTTCTTTATATTTTATTTCATGGCATCACTAATGCTGTTCCATACATCAGACCCTGACGTGGAGTTTCCGTTAACATTAATGCTTCCGCCAGCAGATGATCCCGTACCTGTTGAGATACTCCCTCCGGCAATATTCCCCAGACCGGGAACATCAAAGGATACGCTTTCAGATATGTTCCCCATTGCAGAGTTCATTTTCTCTCTGGCAATCGAACAGGCTTTACTTATCGCCGCTTCTTTTGCTTTTCTGATAATTGAATCAAAACTTGGCAGATTTATGCCTATGCTTCCTGTAGGCCATATGTCCGTACACCCAATAGTATTTAATGAGTTATTTATATTGGTCATAAAACCTTCGGCGACAGGCTCCAGTTGTGCTGCATCGATTTTCATCGCATTGTATTGAGCCTGTTTTACTGCGGTTTCCATAACAGGCGTACAGACAGCAGCGTTGGCGGTTGTCGTCATAAGTGTGATGGAAAACAGTGAAAATAAAATATATTTTCTTCTATTCATTCTTTACTCCTTCATTGAGTTTATTTCGCTTCACCTCATGTATTTAATTGGTTGTAAATAAAAGGGCTTATTTAATATATATTAAACATTGTGAAATTAATCAATAGAACAGAAGTTTTTAAATTTGACAATCACTTTATTTTATAGTTAATATTAAAGGGTAAATAAATGACTACTCCGAATGATTTTATTACACTCTTAAAGAGACCGGGATTATGTTCTGGTCTCTTTTTATTTTATCATTAAAAAACATTCATTATCTCAATGAATTATTTTATTGATTACAAAAAATAACTCTGTAATATTTTCTCTATTGCTACTTGTTTCATTTAGGGAAAAAATATGACAGCAACTTGGCTATCATCCTGTACATCCACCATACAAAACTTCGTCGAAACATCTACACGGCTACATCCTGACAAACTGGTTTTAACACTTCAGGAACAAATTGATTTCGACTATCAATTTAATTTACAGCT
>NZ_JBKFSQ010000058.1:0-13787 GCF_046569525.1 Salmonella sp. 741265055_HSA
AGGATGCGTCAAAAAAATGGAGTATGCCGATCCAGAACTGGCGGCTGGCGATGAGCCGCTTTATTATCGAGTTCGGTGATCGCCTGAGCGATCACCTTTAATACAGTGGCAGTTACACAGAATTACTGACAGGCTCATCATCTGATGAATGCAATGGTTATTCAGGATCTGGCAGGCGGCATGATTGAGCTGTATCGTCGGTTGCCTTTAATCGATTAATTTCTTTTCAATCGCCCAGTGATACACACTTTACCGGCCCGTGTTTTTTCAACTCAAAATAATAGCTATTTATTAGCTTATCAGCTTCAATCAACAATATTCATATAGCAAATATAATGCATTCCTGATAAAAACATCTCCAAAAGAACTGTAATAATTAGATGACGTCCTTTATCATCTTACCCATCAATAAACGTTTGACTGTAAGGACAGGACATGAATCTTTTCAAAGGCACATGTATATATTTTATAAAAGAGCAGATTTATAGCAAAAATGGCTTACCCTCCTTTGCGAATACTATTAGCCCTACCAGCATACAGGTATTAAAACAGGTTTATCATTTAATGTATGAACAGCAGGCATTTTATAATGGCGAGCCAATAGACTTTAATAACTTAGATTTATGGGATAAATTTAAAGTCACATTTGGACTCAATGTTACAGAAAAAAACAAACCCAATGGTAAAAAAACTTTCAATTTTGAGTATTGTGGATTTTCTACATTCATCACCCCGATTGATGGTTTTGGTGGGAAGTTACCAAAGTGGTTCTCAGAAAAACATAATGTAAGTGTCCCAACGCCTTATACATTCGGTCAGGACCCCATTCCTGGCGTCAATCTTTATCGTAATACAAAAGCAAAATTTGTTATGGCTAACGGCGGTAATAGTATTCCCTGCGCGATGGCAAAATATAATGCAAAAACTGGACAATTTATTCATATAACCAGTGATAATGAGTTTTTACAAATAATGCGAGAAACAAGAGACATGAAAAAATAATTCATTTATTCATTAAATTTATAATTACAGATAAAATCAAAAGCCAGCATGGCATTGAAAAATAAAAAACTTCCTTTTTGGCTTTGCTGGTATTTATTCTGCCAATAATAATAGTGGCAATGATAATAAAAAGACAATAGATAAATATCAGCAGAGGGTTATGTTGCAATATATTCAATGACAAAAACAATAAAAACCCAGAGAGAAGTTTTGAGATCCTAATTTTTCTTGTAAATAAAAAAAAACCAAACACTAAATAAAATAATGAAATGATTGCTGGCATTTCCCCTTCCCTGTAACAACTTGATGTACAAGCTCCAGCACAATGCTGGTGGAGGGATAAATACCCCTCCACCATTTAACGATTACTCGTTATCAGAACCGCCCAGACCTGCGTTCAGCAGTTCTGCCAGGCTGGCAGATGCATCTTCCGCAGTGACCTGCGGTGTTGCTGGCTGCTCGCCCGCGGCGCGACGGCGCATACGATCCTGGTGGTACGCATAACCGGTACCAGCCGGGATCAGACGACCCACAATAACGTTCTCTTTCAGGCCGCGCAGTTCGTCGCGTTTACCCGCAACGGCTGCTTCGGTCAGGACACGCGTGGTCTCCTGGAACGATGCGGCAGAGATGAACGATTCGGTTGCCAGAGACGCTTTGGTGATACCCAGCAGATCGCGGGAGAAGGTTGCGCCCACTTTGCCGTTCGCTTCCAGATCGCGGTTAGCAATCTTGACGCGTGAGTATTCAACCTGCTCGCCTTCCAGGAAGTCGGAGCTACCAGCGCTTTCGATGGTCGCTTTACGCAGCATCTGACGAACGATAACTTCGATGTGTTTATCGTTAATCTTAACGCCCTGCAGACGGTATACATCCTGGACTTCGTTAACGATGTAACGCGTCACAGCATGAACGCCACGCAGACGCAGAATGTCGTGCGGCGCTTCCGGACCATCGGAAATCACATCACCACGTTCTACACGTTCCCCTTCGAACACGTTGAGCTGACGCCATTTCGGAATCATCTCTTCGTACGGGTCACTACCATCAACCGGCGTAATCACCAGACGACGTTTGCCTTTGGTTTCTTTACCGAAGGAAACGATACCTGCGATTTCAGCAAGGATTGCCGGCTCTTTCGGACGACGCGCTTCGAACAGGTCGGCAACGCGCGGCAGACCACCGGTGATATCCTTGGTACCGCCGGATTCCTGCGGAATACGCGCCAGGGTGTCACCAGAACTGATCTGTACGCCATCTTCCAGCTGTACAATCGCTTTCCCCGGCAGGAAGTACTGCGCAGGCATATCGGTACCTGGGATCAGAACGTCATTACCCTGAGCATCAACGATTTTCAGCGCCGGACGCAGATCTTTACCACCGGTAGTACGTTCAGCCGAATCCAGAACCACCAGCGAAGACAAACCGGTCAGTTCGTCGGTCTGACGCGTAATGGTCTGACCGTCGATCATGTCAGTGAAGCGGATGAAACCACTCACTTCAGTGATAACCGGCATGGTGTGCGGGTCCCAGTTTGCCACGGTTTCGCCGCCGGCAACCTGCTCGCCATCACCTTTCGCCATGACAGCGCCATAAGGCACTTTATAGCTCTCTTTGGTACGACCGAATTCGTCGATCAGCTTCAGTTCGGTGTTACGGGAAGTGATAACCAGTTTACCGCTGGAGTTCACAACCGACTTCACGTTGCTGAGCTTGATGCTACCTTTGTTCTTAACCTGGATACTGGATTCAGCAGCCGCACGCGATGCCGCACCACCGATGTGGAACGTACGCATCGTCAGCTGTGTACCCGGTTCACCGATGGACTGTGCCGCGATAACGCCGATAGCTTCACCTTTGTTGATGATGTGGCCACGCGCCAGGTCACGACCGTAGCAGTGCGCACATACACCAAAGTCGGTGTCGCAGGATACAACGGAACGCACTTTAACGGCGTCAACGGAGTTTGCTTCCAGCAGGTCACACCACTGTTCGTGCAGCAACGTGTTGCGTGGAACCAGAATGTCCGCGGTACCCGGTTTCAGCACATCTTCCGCCGTCACACGACCCAGAACGCGGTCACGCAGCGGCTCTTTCACGTCGCCACCCTCGATAACCGGGGTCATCAGGATACCTTCGTGCGTACCACAGTCATCTTCGGTCACCACCAGATCCTGCGCGACGTCAACCAGACGACGGGTCAGATAACCGGAGTTCGCAGTTTTCAGTGCGGTATCCGCCAGACCTTTACGCGCACCGTGCGTGGAGATGAAGTACTGGAGTACGTTCAGACCTTCACGGAAGTTCGCGGTGATTGGCGTTTCGATGATGGAGCCATCCGGCTTCGCCATCAGACCACGCATACCAGCAAGCTGACGAATCTGTGCCGCAGAACCACGCGCACCGGAGTCGGCCATCATGTAGATGCTGTTGAAGGAGACCTGCTGCTCTTCCTGGCCGTCACGGTTAATCACGGTTTCGGTTTGCAGGTTATCCATCATCGCTTTGGATACACGATCGTTCGCCGCAGCCCAGATATCGATAACTTTGTTATAGCGTTCGCCAGCGGTTACCAGACCGGACTGGAACTGCTCCTGGATCTCAGCAACTTCAGCTTCCGCCTCAGAGATGATCTCGTGTTTTTTCTCCGGGATGACCATGTCATCAATACCAACGGACGCACCTGAACGCGCTGCATAAGCAAAGCCGGTGTACATCGTCTGGTCCGCAAAAATAACGGTCGGTTTCAGGCCCAGAATACGGTAACAAGTGTTCAGCATTTTGGAGATCGCTTTCTTGCCCAGCGCCTGGTTGACGATGGAGAAAGGCAGACCTTTCGGTACGATCATCCACAGAATGGCGCGACCAACGGTCGTGTCTTTCAGGCTGGTGTGCGCAACGAATTCGCCGTTTTCATCTTTTTCATATTCAGTGATACGCACTTTAACGCGCGCATGCAGAGAGGCCAGACCTGCGCGATAGATACGCTCAGCTTCTTTCGGGCCAGTCAGCACCATGCCTTCGCCTTTGGCGTTAACACAGTCACGGGTCATGTAGTACAGACCCAATACCACGTCCTGAGACGGAACGATGATAGGTTCGCCGTTCGCCGGAGACAGGATGTTGTTGGTGGACATCATCAGCGCACGCGCTTCGAGCTGGGCTTCCAGCGTCAGCGGTACGTGAACAGCCATCTGGTCACCATCGAAGTCGGCGTTATATGCCGCACAAACCAGCGGGTGCAGCTGGATAGCTTTACCTTCGATCAGTACCGGTTCAAATGCCTGGATACCCAGACGGTGCAGTGTTGGTGCACGGTTCAGCAGTACCGGGTGTTCGCGGATAACTTCGTCCAGGATAACCCAAACGACAGCTTCTTCACGCTCAACCATTTTCTTCGCGGCTTTGATGGTGGTGGCAAGGCCACGCAGTTCCAGCTTGCCGTAGATGAACGGTTTGAACAGCTCCAGCGCCATTTTCTTCGGCAGACCGCACTGGTGCAGACGCAGGTATGGACCTACGGTGATTACAGAACGACCGGAGTAGTCAACACGCTTACCGAGCAGGTTCTGACGGAAACGACCCTGCTTACCTTTGATCATGTCGGCCAAAGATTTCAGAGGACGCTTGTTAGAACCGGTGATCGCACGACCGCGACGACCGTTATCCAGCAGGGCGTCAACCGCTTCCTGCAGCATACGTTTTTCGTTGCGTACGATGATGTCCGGCGCAGCCAGATCCAGCAGACGCTTCAGACGGTTGTTACGGTTAATGACGCGACGATACAGATCGTTCAGATCTGACGTGGCGAAACGACCACCATCCAGCGGAACCAGCGGACGCAGATCTGGCGGCAGAACCGGCAGAACGGTCAGGATCATCCACTCTGGCTTGTTGCCAGACTGTACGAAGGCTTCCAGCAGTTTGATACGCTTGGTCAGCTTTTTACGCTTGGTTTCGGAGTTGGTTTCGTTCAGCTCTTCGCGCAGAGTTTCACACTCTTGCTCCAGATCCATGCTCTTCAGCAGGGCCTGGATAGCTTCCGCACCCATCTTGGCGTCGAATTCGTCACCGAACTCTTCCAGCGCGTCCAGATACTGCTCTTCAGTCAGGATCTGTTGACGTTCCAGGTTAGTCATACCGCCTTCGATAACCACATAAGATTCGAAGTACAGTACGCGTTCGATATCGCGCAGCGGCATATCGAGCAGCAGACCAATACGGGACGGCAACGATTTCAGGAACCAGATGTGCGCAGTCGGAGACGCCAGCTCGATGTGGCCCATACGCTCACGGCGTACTTTGGTCTGGGTCACTTCAACGCCGCACTTCTCACAAATAACACCACGGTGTTTCAGGCGCTTGTACTTACCGCACAGGCACTCGTAGTCTTTTACCGGCCCAAAGATACGGGCGCAGAAAAGGCCGTCACGCTCAGGTTTGAACGTACGGTAGTTGATGGTTTCCGGCTTTTTAACTTCACCGAAAGACCATGAACGGATCATGTCTGGCGAAGCCAGAGCAATTTTGATCGCATCAAACTCTTCGGTTTTAGTCTGCGCTTTCAGAAACTTTAATAAATCTTTCACGGATTTGCTCCCGTCGGAGTTAGCACAATCTGGTGTCGGGTTTTACCCCGACACCAGTGACCTGTTTGAGCGAGAATTACTCGTCTTCCAGTTCGATGTTGATGCCCAGCGAGCGGATCTCTTTCAACAGAACGTTGAAGGATTCCGGCATACCCGGTTCCATCTGATGGTTGCCGTCCACGATGTTCTTATACATCTTGGTACGGCCGTTCACGTCATCAGACTTAACGGTGAGCATTTCCTGCAGGGTGTAGGCGGCGCCGTAAGCTTCCAGCGCCCACACTTCCATCTCCCCGAAGCGCTGACCACCGAACTGCGCCTTACCACCCAGCGGCTGCTGAGTAACCAGGCTGTAAGAACCGGTAGAACGCGCATGCATCTTGTCATCAACCAGGTGGTTCAGTTTCAGCATGTACATGTAGCCAACGGTAACCTGGCGCTCGAACTGCTCACCGGTACGGCCATCGAACAGGGTGATCTGACCGGAAGTCGGCAGGCCACCCAGCTGTAACAGTTCCTTGATTTCAGACTCTTTCGCACCGTCGAATACCGGCGTTGCGATCGGCATACCTTTACGCAGGTTTTCAGCCAGACGCAGCACTTCATCATCGCTGAAGGTGCTCAGATCGACTTTCTGACGAACGTCGGCGCCCAGATCGTAGGCACGCTGGATGAATTCGCGCAGTTTCGCGACTTCCTGCTGCTGTTTCAGCATGGCATTAATCTTGTCGCCAATACCTTTCGCAGCCATACCCAGGTGGGTTTCCAGAATCTGACCAATGTTCATACGCGATGGTACGCCCAGCGGGTTCAGTACGATATCTACCGGCGTGCCGTTTTCATCGTAAGGCATGTCTTCGATCGGGTTGATCTTAGAGATAACACCCTTGTTACCGTGACGACCTGCCATCTTGTCACCCGGCTGGATACGGCGTTTCACGGCCAGATAGACCTTCACGATCTTCAGCACGCCCGGCGCCAGATCGTCGCCCTGGGTGATTTTACGGCGCTTCGCTTCAAGTTTTTTCTCGAACTCGTGTTTCAGTTCGTCATACTGCTCAGCCAGTTGTTCCAGCTGATTTTGTTTCTCTTCGTCGGTCAGACCGAGTTCCAGCCAGCGGTCGCGCGGCAGTTTGTCGAGCTTCTCAGCTTCAACGCCGCCGGACACCAGCACCGCACGGATACGGCTAAACAGGCCCGCTTCGAGGATTTGCAGTTCTTCAGACAGGTCTTTTTTCGCCTGCTTGAGCTGCATCTCTTCGATTTCCAGCGCACGTTTGTCTTTTTCTACGCCATCGCGAGTAAAGACCTGAACGTCGATAACCGTACCGGAGACACCGTTAGGTACGCGCAGAGAAGAGTCTTTAACGTCAGACGCTTTCTCACCGAAGATCGCACGCAGCAATTTCTCTTCTGGCGTCAGTTGGGTCTCACCTTTCGGCGTTACCTTACCAACCAGAATGTCGCCGCCGGTCACTTCCGCGCCGATGTAAACGATACCGGATTCATCCAGTTTGGAGAGCGCAGCTTCACCCACGTTCGGGATATCAGCGGTGATCTCTTCCGGCCCCAGCTTGGTGTCACGGGACACGCACGCCAGTTCCTGAATGTGGATGGTGGTGAAACGGTCTTCCTGAACAACACGCTCAGATACGAGGATGGAGTCTTCGAAGTTGTAGCCGTTCCACGGCATGAACGCCACGCGCATGTTCTGACCGAGCGCCAGTTCACCGAGGTCGGTGGACGGACCGTCTGCCAGCACGTCGCCGCGTTCAACCGGCTCGCCCAGAGACACACACGGCATCTGGTTGATACAGGTGTTCTGGTTAGAGCGGGTGTATTTGGTCAGGTTATAGATGTCGATACCTGCTTCACCCGGGTACATCTCGTCTTCGTTAACTTTGATAACGATACGGGATGCATCCACGTACTGAACAGTACCGCCACGTTTAGCGACTGCAGTCACACCGGAGTCGACGGCAACAGCACGTTCCATACCGGTACCAACCAACGGCTTATCAGCGCGCAGAGTCGGAACCGCCTGACGTTGCATGTTCGCACCCATCAATGCACGGTTGGCGTCATCGTGTTCCAGGAACGGGATCAGGGACGCACCGACGGAGACCACCTGCTGGGTGGAAACGTCCATGTAGTCAACCTGGTCGCGGCTGAACAAGCTGGATTCGCCTTTGCTACGGCACGTTACCAGGTCTTCTACAAAGTGGCCTTCGTCATCCAGGTTGGAGTTCGCCTGAGCGATGACGTAGTTGCCTTCTTCGATAGCAGACAGGTAATGAATTTCGTCAGTGACCACGCCATCAACCACACGACGGTACGGCGTCTCAAGGAAGCCATATTCGTTCGTCTGTGCGTACACGGACAGGGAGTTGATCAGACCGATGTTCGGACCTTCCGGCGTTTCGATAGGACATACGCGACCGTAGTGCGTCGGGTGTACGTCTCGAACTTCGAAGCCTGCGCGTTCGCGGGTCAGACCGCCTGGGCCTAGTGCGGAGATACGACGTTTGTGCGTAATCTCAGACAGCGGGTTGTTCTGGTCCATAAACTGAGACAGCTGGCTGGAACCAAAGAACTCTTTCACTGCGGCGGAAATCGGCTTGGCGTTGATCATATCCTGAGGCATCAGGGTATCCAGATCGCCCAGAGACAGACGCTCTTTCACCGCACGCTCTACACGCACCAGGCCAACGCGGAACTGGTTTTCCGCCATTTCGCCGACGGAACGGATACGACGGTTGCCGAGGTGGTCGATATCATCGACTTCGCCTTTACCGTTACGGATATCGATGAGCTTTTTCATGACATCAATGATGTCGTCTTTGCTCAGGATACCGGAACCTTCGATTTCGTCGCGCAGCAGAGAACGGTTGAACTTCATACGACCCACTGCAGACAGGTCATAGCGGTCTTCGGAGAAGAACAGGTTCTCGAACAGGCTTTCAGCCGCTTCGCGTGTCGGCGGCTCACCAGGGCGCATCATGCGGTAGATTTCTACCAGCGCGCTCAGACGATCGTTAGTTGGGTCGACGCGTACCGTTTCAGAAATGTACGGGCCGTGGTCCAGATCGTTGGTAAACAGCGTTTCGATACGTTTGTGGCCGGACTGGCTCAGCTTAGCCAGCAGATCCAGGCTCAGCTCCATGTTCGCCGCGCAGATCAGCTCGCCAGTGGATTCGTCAACGTAGTCTTTAGAGACGACTTTGCCTGCGATGTACTCAACCGGAACTTCGATATGCTTGATATCGTCTTTTTCCAGCTGACGGATGTGACGCGCGGTAATGCGACGGCCTTTTTCAACGTACACTTTGCCGTTAGCTTCGATATCGAACGACGCGGTTTCGCCGCGCAGACGTTCTGGAATCAGCTCCATCTGCAGTTTGTTGTCGCGAATTTCGAAGACGACTTTCTCAAAGAACAGGTCAAGGATCTGCTCAGTGGTGTAGTTCAGCGCACGCAGGATGATGGTCGCAGGCAGTTTACGGCGACGGTCGATACGCACGAACAGGTTGTCCTTCGGATCGAATTCGAAGTCCAGCCAGGAACCACGGTAAGGAATGATGCGCGCGTTATACAGCACTTTACCCGAAGAGTGGGTTTTACCTTTGTCGGAGTCAAAGAAGACGCCCGGACTACGGTGCAGCTGAGAAACGATAACACGCTCAGTACCGTTGATAACAAAGGTACCGTTGTCGGTCATGAGCGGAATTTCGCCCATGTAGACTTCTTGTTCTTTAATGTCTTTAACGGTGCCTTCCGGCGCTTCGCGCTCGTAGATCACCAGACGCAGTTTTACGCGCAGCGGTGCGGAATAGGTCACGCCACGGATCTGACATTCCTGAACGTCAAACACCGGTTCGCCAAGGCGGTAGCTGACGTACTGCAGCTCGGAATTACCGCTGTAGCTCTGAATCGGGAACACGGAACGGAAGGCTGCTTCCAGGCCGTACTGCCCTTCAGGATCTTGCTCGATAAACTTCTGAAACGAGTCAAGCTGGATAGAAAGGAGATAAGGTACATCCAGAACTTGTGGACGTTTACCAAAATCCTTACGAATACGTTTTTTCTCGGTATAGGAGTAAACCATAGGGTTCCTCAGCTCGCTGACAAGTCGACCCATCTGTCCTGCGGGGGACAGTTTGTGCAACACTATTTTGTTGACCGGAAAATGGATACTTTCCGCAATGCCTGTTGCTATCACGCTTAAACCATTTCATTGCGATTTACACAGAACGTACGCTCTGTCGCAGTATATTAAGTCGTCGATAGAAACAAGCATTGAAAGGCACAGCAGTAGTCAAACAGTGTGAAACGCTACTGGCGCCTTACAGCGCAAAAAGGCTGGTGACTAAAAAGTCACCAGCCATCAGCCTGATTTCTCAGGCTGCAACCGGAAGGGTTGGCTTATTTAACTTCAACTTCAGCGCCAGCTTCTTCCAGAGATTTTTTCAGTGCTTCAGCGTCATCTTTGCTCACGCCTTCTTTCAGAGCGGCCGGAGCAGATTCTACCAGGTCTTTAGCTTCTTTCAGACCCAGGCCAGTTGCGCCACGTACTGCTTTGATAACAGCAACTTTGTTAGCGCCAGCAGCTTTCAGAATTACGTCGAATTCAGTTTTTTCTTCAGCAGCTTCAGCCGGGCCAGCAGCTACAGCTACAGCAGCTGCAGCGGAAACACCGAATTTTTCTTCCATTGCAGAAATCAGTTCTACAACGTCCATTACGGACATAGCGGATACTGCTTCAATGATTTGATCTTTAGTGATAGACATTTAAATTGTTCCTGAATATCAGAATAAGTTTATACGTAAGCAAATGCTTGATAAAGACAACTGCGATTACGCAGCTTCTTTTGCATCGCGTACAGCAGCCAGTGTGCGAACCAGTTTGCCAGCCGAAGCTTCTTTCATGGTTGCCATCAGGCGTGCAATTGCTTCTTCGTAGGTCGGCAGAGTTGCCAGGCGGTCGATCTGAGACGCCGGGATCAGCTCACCTTCAAAGGCTGCAGCTTTGACCTCAAATTTTGCATTCGCTTTCGCGAACTCTTTGAACAGACGAGCAGCAGCGCCCGGGTGTTCCATAGAGTATGCAATCAGGGTCGGACCAACAAACGTGTCTTTCAGGCACTCGAACTGAGTACCTTCAACGACGCGGCGCAGCAGGGTGTTACGAACAACACGCATGTATACGCCAGCTTCACGACCTGCTTTACGCAGTTCAGTCATTTTATCTACAGTTACGCCACGGGAATCCGCAACTACTGCAGACAGCGCGCCTTTGGCTACTTCGCTGACTTCAGCAACAATCGCTTGTTTGTCTTGAAGATTTAAAGCCATTAGCTTTGCTCCTGGATGTTTGCCGGAACTCATGTTCCGGAACTCACTTCACTCATCTCAACGAGAAGAGCGTCTTAATACGGTGAGCAGAAACAAGCCAGAGTATCAAAAATAATCTTAGCGTTCTGTCACCGTCTACGCAGGGGATTAAGCCTCTTACGAGACACCTGCGGTCTTCGACGGAGGCCTGGATAGGCCAGGCTCCAACGAACAAATTCTTTCTATGACTTCGTCCTTTGAACCGCAGCTGTGTTAGCTGCGCTCGTTCACACCAGTCACATAGTTAACTATGCTCCTGGCGATTCACTCACTTGCTGCCTTGCTGCAATTCAAATGACTCGCATAGTGCTCTGTTATATTTCAACAGAATCGTGGGGGTAAGATTGTAGACAAAATCACCGCCCACGTAAAGACTAATCTTAGTTCGCAGATGCGCTCAGACCAGCCTGATCAACGGCAACGCCAGCACCCATGGTGGTGGAGATGCTAACTTTCTTGATGTACACGCCTTTCGCCTGGCTCGGTTTTGCTTTTTTCAGCGCAACCAGCAGAGCTTCCAGGTTTTCTTTCAGTTTGTCAGCGTCAAAGTCCACTTTACCGATGGTGGTGTGGATGATGCCGTTTTTGTCGTTACGGTAACGAACCTGACCTGCTTTAGCGTTCTTAACTGCTTCAGCAACGTTCGGCGTTACGGTACCGACTTTCGGGTTTGGCATCAGGCCGCGCGGACCCAGAACCTGGCCCAGCTGGCCAACAACGCGCATTGCATCCGGGGATGCGATAACAACGTCGAAGTTCATTTCGCCTTTCTTGATCTGGTCAGCCAGATCTTCCATACCTACCAGCTCAGCGCCAGCAGCTTTAGCTGCTTCAGCGTTCGGGCCCTGGGTAAATACGGCAACGCGAACAGAACGGCCAGTACCGTGCGGCAGTACAGTCGCGCCACGAACGTTCTGGTCAGATTTACGAGCGTCGATGCCGAGGTTAACGGCAACGTCAACGCTTTCGTTGAATTTAGCAGTGGCCAGCTCTTTCAGCAGGGCAATAGCTTCGTTGATGTCGTACTGTTTGGTCGCATCAACTTTTTCACGGATCACGCGCATACGCTTGGTCAGTTTAGCCATTTCTTAGTCCTCCACTACCAGGCCCATGGAACGTGCAGTACCTTCGATGGAGCGAGTCATCGCTTCAATGTCGGCACCGGTCATGTCGGCAGCTTTGGTCTGCGCGATTTCCTGCAGCTGAGCGCGGGAAATTTTACCTACTTTATCTTTGTTCGGCTTGCCGGAACCAGACTTGATACCAGCCGCTTTTTTCAGCAGAACAGCTGCCGGAGGCGTTTTGGTAACGAAGGTGAAAGAACGGTCAGCGTAAACGGTAATAACAACCGGAATCGGCAGACCTTTTTCGATGGAATCCGTTTTTGCGTTGAACGCTTTGCAGAATTCCATGATGTTCACACCCTGCTGACCCAGTGCTGGACCAACCGGCGGACTCGGGTTCGCCATACCAGCTGCAACCTGCAGCTTGACGTAGGCTTGTACTTTCTTAGCCATTCTAAATTCCTCGAATTGGGTAGTATCGCTTCAAAGAAGCTCCCCGTGATAAATATCGCTTTATGGGCATAAGGCCCATAAAAACAAAAGGCGCGAAATTGTATGTCAATTTCGCGCCCTATGCAACGATTAGATCGCTGCTTTTTTGATCGCAGCCTTACGCTTTCTCAACCTGGCTGAAGTCCAGCTCTACCGGGGTCGCACGACCGAAGATAGAAACAGACACTTTCAGGCGAGACTTCTCATAATCGACTTCTTCGACAACGCCGTTAAAGTCTGCGAACGGACCGTCGTTAACACGAACCATTTCACCCGGTTCAAACAGAGTTTTCGGCCGCGGCTTATCGCCAACCTGCTGCAGGCGGTTCATGATCGCATCGACTTCTTTGTCGCTGATCGGCGCCGGACGGTCAGAGGTACCGCCGATAAAGCCCATCACACGCGGCACGCTACGCACCAGGTGCCAGCTTGCGTCGTTCATGACCATCTGGACCAGAACGTAACCCGGGAAGAATTTGCGTTCGCTTTTGCGACGCTGGCCGCCACGGATCTCAACGACTTCTTCAGTCGGCACCATGACTTCGCCAAACAGCTCTTCCATATTGTGTAATTTGATATGCTCGCGCAGCGATGTGGCTACGCGGCCTTCAAAACCGGAAAACGCCTGAACGACGTACCAGCGCTTTTTAGGTGCTTCAGACATCTCAGAACCTCAGGCCAGTGATAAAGGATACCAGGCGAACCAGAATACCATCCAGTCCCCACAGGATCAGTGACATAACTGCGGTAACCGCAGCGACGATCAGCGTGGTGTGCAGCGTTTCCTGGCGAGTCGGCCAAATGACCTTACGGACTTCGGTTCTCGCTTCACGGGCAAAAGCAACGGTTGCTTTACCTTTTGTCGTCAACAGCGCGACACCACCCGCTGCAGCAATCAGAATTACTACGGCCAGCGCACGCAGCGGCAGCATCATGTCGCGATAGAGGTAGTTGCCGACGATTGCGACGATCAGCAATATGGCAACAACTATCCACTTCATCGCTTCCAGGCCGCGCCCGCTCCCTTGAGCTTCGGTATTCGCACTCATAAACCAACCTGTCAGAAGTATTCTACAAACATTTTCACCCCGCAATCGCGAGGCAATCCAAATCGAAACGCTTATTCGCCTTTCGGGTTATACGCCCTCTACAGAGCCTGTCTCAGCAATGATTATGACAAATAAAATCACTGATGAGCCAGGTTCTGGTGTGAAAGCGTGCAAAAAGGGCATCAAATGATGCCCTTTTA
>NZ_JBKFSQ010000059.1:0-13691 GCF_046569525.1 Salmonella sp. 741265055_HSA
ACTGCCTTCCAAATAGCCTGTACTCGTCAATACGGTTCTCGCTATACGCTTACGAGTAATGTCCCCCATGAACCGGCATCAAACCCGCTGATATATTCGTTATCCATATCAAACCCAAAAAACCTGTTTCCTTCAGAAGGCGTTTCCACCGAAGGAATTTCAATACTTCCGCCCCATACACCAGCGGCCTTTACCGTCAGATACCCTTGTCGTATCGCAGCAATAAGTTCGAGAGAGACCGATGAAATATCTGTTTCAGGAAAAACCCAGATACCTATGGTCATGTCCTGATTATCGACGATCTGCATCTTCAGACCGGACCCGTCCAGTGCAGCGTCAAGAATGGGAGGCAGAGAGTCGTTTCTTCCGTCCCAGTTGTTAATTGCTATCTTCGTTTTTAGAACGATGCGATAGGTTTCATCGCTCAGCGAGGTATAACCCAAATCCGGATCATATGGCCCCTGCCAGACGCCCTGGTCATATCCGAGTCCGTCAGTGTCCCAGCTGAAATAGACACCGCTTATTGGCTGGCTTACAACCCGGCTTAACCCTATCCACTGGCCGAGAATATCGAGTTGTATTCCTGTCGCATGATCAATATCAAAAGCATTTATTAGCCCATTTATTGCGGCTGAGGTTTCAGCTAACGGCCTGGTCACTAAATCGATGTGTTCAACGAATTTAGGTTTTGTCGCATGATAGTTAGTAATTAAGTCCGTATATTTGCTCATGCTGCCACCGTAATAATGATATTTTCCGGCTTACAGGAGGCAGATTCGTCGTAAGCAATATTAATATTCGCCGCAGCAACAGCTTCCGGAGATTTGCCGATCAGCAACTCCTGAATATCGTAATAGCGCGCATTTCCACCACTGACGACCCCAAGGTTAGCAGGAGAATAAATCCGGCTCAGCAGTACCTGGTCACCAATCATCAGTCTGTTAATGTAATCCGCAACAGCCTGCTGAATCTGCACACCTATCTGAGAGGTGTACCCGGCAAAAACTTTTAAGGTAATTTTTCCGTAAACAGGGACATCAGTTGGTCGCGAAAAACTGATTATGTGGGGATTACCATATTTATCCGGTACGGTTACGGATGTTTTTCCCCAGGTCCGGACCCCCTGCCCTTTATTTCCCCGGATGGTCCTGGCTATTTCGGTCACATCGCCACCATCAACAATGGCCGAGATGGAATGCGGAGGGAGCCCGTTACCGTCAGTCTTTCCTGTATCATTTTCATAGAGCTTGTGGCGCGTCACACCAGCAATATTAGCGATCGCCCCGTCCACACCTTCAAATGGTGTGATGGATGGTATCGCGACACTCTGCCCCTGCCTGATGCGCAGTTCTGCGTCCGTTTCTGCAGGTGCGCCAACGGTGGCCGCTGCCGGGTTGGTTACTGACGTCCAGCCACGGGTCGGTGTATTGATAGTGGTGATCGTCCCGGCCAGGGCCGCAACCGCTCCGCTACTTGCACATGTGGCTGTCACCAGCATAGTACCGTCAACACCGATCGTTACACTGGCTGGAAAATTCCAGATAATGCCATTTTTATCCCTCGCAGAACCATTCGTGATAGTCGTGCCTGCCGTACCGGTCAACAGCAGATCGGCGGTGGAATTTGTCGCTATTTTCCGCGTGATACCGTTAATTTTTACGTTACTGCTCAGGGCTGCGGTCTGCGCTGTCGTTGGCGAAAACGAGTTGTAGACTGTTATTGCGGTATTGTTCGCATCATGTACAGAAAGCGCCCACAGCGCTACCATTTGTCCGTCTTTGCTGTCCGGCTCAAGGTAAGCATCACTACCGTAAATCTGCCTGAAATAACTGGTCAGCTTATCAAGGATTGTCTGGTAATCGGGCGCGCTAATCCCCTGGGCAGTTACCGTTGCCGATAACCCCAGCGTGTCGAGGTTCAAAGCCATTTATGCCTCGCTTGTTACAGTCGTCTGGCCGTAGATTGTGTCAATGGAGGAAGTGAATTTTACGCGGCGGCTGGTGCCGTCATAATTGGTGTCGAAGGACAGGATTGACAGAACGCCCGGCGTGTCCTGTATGCGTTCGCGTATAGCCAGGATGTAAACGTCAGATCGCTGTTTACCAAGCACTGACTGAACATACGGGGCGCCTTTCGTCAGGTCGAGAAACCATTGCCCCCGCCACAATGCGAATCGTGTTTTTACCGCCTGCGCGACAGCTTCTGGCGAGTTAATCAGCCAGGTATCATCACCACAACCAAAAGTGTAATCACCTTCGGCGTCTTCACGTCTGTACCGCATTAGTTCACCTCATCTGTATTGCTTCCACCGTGTTGAACGCCGCCATGCGTATGGGTATTGTCGATCACCTTGCCGTTCGCTTTCACACTACCGATAAACTCAACAGCGCCGGTGATTTTTGATGCAACACCAGAAACAACGGACCCTACCATGCCGCCCAGCCAGGACAGCAGCCCGTGAATGGTAACTTTCGCCGAGAAGTCGGCCAGCGGGGTAACTACATCCAGACCGCCAGGCGCTACGATTTTAATTTTCTGCGTAGAGGGATTGAGCTCAAAGAACGTACTTCCGTCGTCGCTACGGAGCTGCGCGGACCCCGTACTTATTCCGCTTATTTTCTGCGCCTGAGACTGCGGACCTACGATACAGAACGCATCCGATAAATCATGCTGGCGCGGGTCGACGGTCTCCTGAACGCCGCCGCTCTGCCACCAGAAATCGATGCAGCGATCGGCAAAAATTAACAGACATTCATCACCTTCTTTAACCGGGAAAGTTAACGTGCAACCGCCGCCGCGCGGGAAGATAACTGGCACATCCACCAGCGGTTTTAATTCGGTGGAATCATCGCCAACAATACCACGAAGCGCCACCTCCACTGTGCAGGTAACAGTATCAGGATCGAACGACTGAATGATGCCAGGCATCGCTACGCGCATCTGGGTAGAAATCGAATCGGCAATGGCCTGCGCGGCTTGTTGCTCGCCTCCGATCTGTGATTGAGTTGGAATTGGCATAAAAACCCCATAAAAAAACCCGCTCGGCGGCGGGTTATATTTGATTTTATCGACTCAGGAAATTCGTTTAAAGAAGTGTTGAGCTGTCAGAATGGCTTCTTTTGCAACATTTGCATTAATTTTTGACTCAGATAATCGGTAATCAGCTTCATTTCTTGCCTGTCGCATCTGCCTCAGGTCATATGCAAGAATTTTAAGCCTCGATGCGCTTATCTTTTCCACCGGCACACCCAAGCGCCCCTGCATGTAATTAATTAGATTTGCATGATGATTATGATCTGCGCAAGGTACGCTCTCCAGCGTTTCTCCTGCCTTATGAAACATTGCGTAGTACGCCCGGGATACGGCATTTCTGAACCCAACTTCTTCATCAAGTAAAAGACAATGCTCGCTGGAACGTAAAAAATCAGTACTTTCGATAGTCATACGTATCCTTTTTGTGCTCTTCCCTTTCTACAGTAAACCGGGCAGTCAATTCACAATCATCCAATGATTCCTGCTCACAAATAAGCTCCGCTAACTCAGCGTTCATTTCCACGATTTTTTCGGGGGTGGCTTTTTCCACCTGAACTCGATAATCCCCTCCCATAGAACTAAAAAGATCCAGGTTATGTGGAACATATCGGTGTCGCTCCAGAATGGAGTAGGCGAGATGGCCCAGCAATGCAAATTGCGCAGGAGTACATACTTTACTTTCGTAACAACTGGAAACCTTGCCGATTAATTCTTGCATATATTCCTCAGCTCCAGCCCTGTCTTCATCGTCAGTAAGTAGCGTGCAATGATACTCAATATATTTTTTGATCAGCTCAAGGTCTCCGATACGGAATGCTTCACATGCAGCCATCATGCTCAACATCTTGCCACCGAAGGTGTCAGCCAAATCAAAAATTACCTCATGCATCTTACGGAACATACAACGCCTGAAAAGGCATACGACAAAGTTATTTGCAATCATGGGGCTATCTGGACGAAGGTGCTTAGAAAAATGCTCAAAAGCAGCCTCATCCTCACCATTTAGAGCGTACGCAAACCCTACGGCGCTAACATCATTACCTTCTAAACTCGAAGAAAAATGACGCATAACATAGCGATAGGTAAATTCGTCGATCGGAGTACCGCTTTCCAGCAATTCCCCTAAACCGATCAAATAGTTTTCGGAAGCTCTTAATGGTGTAGCCATATCACTTCACCTTTATACAATCATAGGTTGCATACTGACGCGGCGCATTCATGCTGGCTTGCAGCCACTGGGCATTGAGAATTATCTTGCCGTTTCGATTGATGTACTCAAGACCAACCCATCTTCCAGGCTGATCGGTGGCCATACGCCAATCCATCTTGATATTGTTATAATCACCTTTGTTTTTCAGGAAGGTGATTTTTTGCATTTCTGGCTTTGCGCCATTGATTCTGGCTAAGCCATCATCTGCCCAATGGATTTTAAAATCACCACATTGCTGATCCGCAAAAGCAGGCGCTGATATAAGCACCGCGAAAACGGTAACAGTGCAAAGTAAATGTCTCACGGCCCCACCTCACTAATTCGTCGTCCCTTGCATTGCTTTCGGGCTATAAAGATCACGAGCACCACGCGCGAAGCACATCAAATCCATGTACCACGCCTGACCTCTGGTGTCGCCAGTATAGTCGATAGCTTTGACGATATAAACGCCATCTGTCGCAATGCTGGCAGCCTGTGACGTTGTGCCGGTCAGCACACGGTTGCCGTTCTCTTCTGTTTCGGTGATACGCCCGGGCGACTGAGCGATTTCGCTATTGCCTAGCGTGGCGCGGTACACTGAAGCCTGATCGAGCTGGATAAGACCATTAATGCGGATGTTCGGGTTTATCAGGCACCTCACGTTTACGCCGCCGCCCATCGTCTGTTGCGGCATTCCGATCAGGCCAGTATTGGCATTCAACACAATGGCTTCGTGGATGTACTTATCCTCCGGCACCATCTGAACCTGACCATCCACCAGTTGCCACGTCGCTTTGCACTGTGCAGCTATGTTATCCATCACGTTACGGGTGGATGAGTAAATCGCGCGGCCACGCGGAAACACGGTGTCAGGAAACTCGCCGGTAATGCCCTGCGTCACGCCGAACGCGTTGAAATCCTTCATTGTCGCCCGGTACAGATCTGCAACGGTATAACCAGCGGCAAGCGTGGTGATAGTTGTCGCATACAGGAAAGCCTCATGGTCGCCGATAGCCTGAACCAGCACCCAGGAATCAGTGATATTGTCCTTCCCTGTCACAGTAAAACGAATATCACCGTCAAAAATAAGGCCATAGTTCTGACCGTTCACCTGCCCTATCTGGTCTGGTGAAATCTCCCTGGCGACGCCAACCTGGCTGGCGTCAACATCCGGTGCAATGCCGTCATACCCGGCAATAATACGGATTTTCGCAAATTCCTGACCGAGTATTTTATGCGTAGTGTCGGGTGACAGGTTATAAATTTTTACATTAGCCACTCGCGGCCAGCGAGTATCTGCCCATTCTATCTGGAAAGTAACCTTAAAATCAGACAGGGAGACGCCCTCACCGTTTTGATCCAGCAACTGCAACTCAAAATGGCGCATCCAGTTAAGAGACATTTTTACACCTGTACAAAAATGAGATGGCTGTATATGCCAAGGTTGTCTTTTGTCGGGTCTTCTGGTGCGCCTTTATCGGTGATCACCACCAGCTCACCGTCAATGCCTGATTGCGGATACTGTTGTAACAGATTCACTCCGGTAACCAGAGGAACGCCGGAAAGCAACACAGCGCCGCCACTATCCATAACATCCATAATCCAGCCAGCCGTGTCACGCCAGATGATCCTGAGAGTGTAAGTCGTGTCACCAAGCAATATGCGAAACTGCTGGTTGTCCGGTGATAACGGTATTTCATTTATCTGCATATTATCCCCCCCCCAGTCGGTACCCGCCGCTGACAACGCTGCTCAGTACAGACTCATTTGGCGGCGTAGTTGATTTCATCCCCGTATTTTGCACCGCCGAAGTACTGACGCCATCCTGCATATCAGACTTATCAGCAACACTGATGCTCTTTGTTTGCGTCATAATGATTTCACGCAGGGTTAGTATGCAGTTCAGGACATTCTCACTGGTCTTATCGGTTGTCACCTCCAGCGTTTTGATCAGCATATTTCTGTACACCCGCTTTCCAGTGACAACATCAAAAGGAAGGCGGTCTGATTGCAGCCTGAGCAACTTTTGATAGGTCTCCTTTGGGCTAAGCCCGGCACTGAGACCGATTGATGTTGTATCAATAAAATCCAGTAACGCGCCGCCACCAGCGAAGCCACATTCCATCGTGACCTCACTGGGGCGCTTATAAGCGTGATCGGTAATAAAACCCGATGCAGAATTCGTTGTTGGTCTTTCAACCGGATGTTCAGTAATTTCGAGCGCATCAGAGTGCTTTTCGGAAACGACCACGCTCGGGATCAGTATGCCAATTCGCCGGGATTGCTGGCGAAAAATCGCTGACAGAATATCCATTATCTCGGTCCCGTGGGAAGTTGCTGAGTTAACTGAGAATTCACGCCCTTCTGACGCTCGACAGTCAAACGGGCAGCTTCGCGCGGATCGGAAACACCGTGGATATTTATGTTCGTTTCCTGCTGAATCACCGGCGCACTGGCAGGCATATTACTCATCACTTTCGGAATATAATTGCGTGTTTCCTTCGGCATTAGCCTCATTCCATATCGTTTAACATTCCCGATCCCCCAGTTGTATGACGCCAGCGTCTTGCTCAGGTCACCGCCATTCGCCCGCAGCAACTGTGAAAGATATTTAGCGGCAGCCTGCGCAGCCTTCTCCGGTTCGAAAACATCATTCCCGCGCAGCCCCATATCTCGTGCAGTGCCGTCCATAAACTGAAACAGGCCTTTAGCGCCGGCGCCGGAAACTGCAAACTGATTCCCGCCTGATTCAGTGATGGCGACACTTTTCAATAAGCCGGCAGGCAGCTGATAGAGAGACTCCAGCTTATTGAACATCGGCCCCATCCAGTCGAGCAGTATTTTTCCCTGCGCGGTCGCACGAGGACGTTTAACGGATTGCGCCTGCTGCTCAGGCTCCAGCCCCATTTCCTGAATCTTGCGCTGTATTTGCTCATAGGTGAAAAAGTCCTTCCCGGGGTTTTCCTTTCTCAGCGCCTCATATGCCTGCTGCCTTTCAGGTACGATATTACTACCTGTACCGCCAATCGACGCCATTTCTTCGCTGGTGGTCGGCGTATTGTTGGTGGGGATGAACATCAGCAACCACGGGTTTTTTATCGCCAGTTCGGCAATACCCCGCGCGAGTTTTGCCAGGCCACCAACAGAGCTGCCAATCGCCTTACCGAGACCGGTAAACCCGGAGACAATCCTCCCGATCCCGGCCAGCATAGAAACCAGCGTTGCACCAGCCAGGAAGCTGAACAGAAGAGTGAGGGTATTTTTCCAGCCACCCAGGTTGTCCTTGAGCTCAAGAAACCTATCGCGCAGCCATTTAAGTACTTTCTTTGCCTGCTCAATCTCCGGCTGCCATCTGGACCAGTCGATGAGGCTTTTCCCGCCCTCTTTCCACGTCTGGTAATCGTCGTACAGCAGCCCAATTGCCAGAATCAGCGTGGTAATCAGGCCGATAGGGGATTTAAGGAACGCAGCATTAAGCAGACGCCATGCGATGAGGATTGCGCCGATCGTCATCAGGAACTTTTTGCTGCCATCGTCCAGTTTTTTCCACCAGTCAATGACAGAACCAGCGGCCTGTATCACCCGCCAAGCCATTCGCGTGAAGGCGTTAGCAAGCCAGATCACACCTTTAATGACTTTGGTCAGCGTCTCTTCAATCTTCGGAAAATTGTCGAGGATGCGCCGCCGCAGGCTGTCCAGAGAACCAGCCAGACCACCAGCGAGGTTTGAGCCGATCTTGTCCCGCATAATGCCGAACAGCGACGTAAGACCGCGCATGGAAGTCATGAATTTGTTGGACTGAACAGCTGCTTTATCCGCGTTGAACCCCGTCTTTTGCAGCATAGACTGGTAATCGGCGGTAAAGCCATTCATGCCGCGACGCATCGCCATCAGCGTGTTTTCATCGATGCCAAGCATCTGCGCGTATTGCTTCGCGCGGTAATACGGCATGTTGTTGAGCTTTTGCCCAACGCCAGTAAAGATGGATGCAGTATCACGCATCTTTCCGCTGGCATCACGGGTCTGGACCCCCAGACGGTTCAGGAAGCCTTCCGCACCCGGATTGCTACGCATGAAGCCAGCCAGCCCTTCGAGGGAGGACATAGCCGATTCGGCGCTGGCACCGGTTTGCGATGCGGCATAGCCCAGCGCTTTGATGCCCTGAATGCTGGCCCCCGTTCGCTGGGATGCCCAGTAAATTTTATCCAGACCGTTCGCAATCCGGGTGGTAAATCCGACAATGCTCAGCGCTGCGCCTTCCACCACCGCGCCAACCTTCATAACGTTTGCGGTAACGCCTTTCAGCACGGCTTCGAAATTATTGGCACCAGCCTGATCGATATCGAATCCCAGCGAAACAAGGAAGTCTTTAATCGTATCTGCGTTACTGCTCATTGGCTGCTCTCCATTTATCCACCCGAGCATCGTTATCCTCGCGCATGTCGAGGTAGTCATTGAGAAGCG
The DNA here is from genome assembly GCF_046569525.1 of Salmonella sp. 741265055_HSA. Taxonomy (NCBI): domain Bacteria; kingdom Pseudomonadati; phylum Pseudomonadota; class Gammaproteobacteria; order Enterobacterales; family Enterobacteriaceae; genus Salmonella; species Salmonella sp. 741265055_HSA. The sequence goes on from NZ_JBKFSQ010000059.1 coordinate 8,687, forward strand.
CGATGCGGCAGAGATCTACCGCGCCGCTGTTAAGGTCTTTCTGGTCAATATGGAAGGCGAGAACCGGGCGAAGAATAAAATCTTCACCGCCCGGCAGGCTGTTGAAGGTTATTCCGCTGGCTGGGTGGGCGTCCCGCTGGTAGGGAGTCCTTGCAAAAAATTTCCCAGCGAATCGGCGACCACCCGCGCCACCAGTTGCAGCATGGTCAGCAGATCGATATCGTCAAACGCCATTTCGCCATGCTGGCAGACCGGAACCCAGCCTTTCATGTGCTCACGTGAAACAACAGAAAGACAGGGAAACAGGATGGCGTTCACATCGTCATCGCTCAAATCAGACACCGCACTGGCAATCTTTGGCAGGATAGTGGTCATCGCGCCTTCAGTGTCTTTGCTGCTGATCTTCTCCTGCACATTTCGGAAGTCTGAAACCATCCCGGCCAGAACCGGCAACAGCTTTCGTGATACCTTCAACTGTTCAAAAACGCTGAGCTTTGCGGTGCGGTATTTCACGCCTTTAATTTCGAATTCCACGTGTTAAAACTCCCCGAGCAGCTGGTCAATCTTGCCGCAGTCAAATACCCAGGCCACGGTCCCGCCCTCTTTGGCGTTATTGAAATCAGGCTGTTTCTGGAATGCACACGAACGCGCAGTAGAAATATCACCCGATGCTGTGTTGCGAATGACGATCACGTTATTGCCCCAGGTGGCAGATGACTGGCTTTGCGCGTTATATGCCAGAGACAACTTCTTGTTCACTGGGGAGGTTTTCAGCAGCGTAACCGTAATGGTGCCTGACTTATCGGCGTGCAGGCTGTGCATCACTTCGCCATCGGCACCGATGGTCATAGTGTTCTTGTTGCCGCCCATGGTCTGGGTGATACCTTCCTCAGAGTTCGCAGAACCCTGACCAAGATCGATAACGCCAGTCGGACCGGAGAGGGACGCAGTGACGTCCATAAAAGAATAAGTAGCCATTCATGTTCTCCTTAGCGAACGACGTTGATCTGAACATCAGCGAAATGCACCGCACCCGCCAGCTTACAGGCAACCTGAATAACCGGCGCCTTACGGGCTTCTCGGTCAGCCTGTGCCTGTTCTGATAGCGGCTGTGCGTAGACGTAATAGCCTTTGGTCAGCGTATCGCCGGAATCCAGCTGCCCAATCGGGCCACCGTTCCATACGCCAGCAGCCACCAGCCCGTTCGTCACGGACTGATCCATAGACTGCTCAACATTGGACAGTAGACGCGTCACACCCGCATCGGTCTGCGGTACTTTGGTTGTGCTGGTGTAGAGCAGGTTATACAGGTTGGTCTGTACGTAGTTCTGCAGCCAGTCGAGCCCGTGGCGTTCGTCGAAGAAATCTCCGCTGGACATGACGCCCTGCTGCAGGATTGCCGTATCGTTCTGGTAATACACAAACACGTTGCATTTTTTGGCATCCAGCGCCGCCGCCTGATCAGTCGTCAGAGTTTCGTAAGTGATCCCCGGCTCCTGTTTAAATTTCAGGGTAATGGTGGTATTGCTGCCGTTGAAATTCACCGTAAACGCGCGGCCAAATGCAGACAGCGCAGCGTACTTGCTGCTGGAGGAATACTGTACGAACGTGCGCCTGTATTTTGCCGCCTTCAGCTTGTAGGCCAGATCCCCGGTTGAAGTGGCGTCAACGGTGGCGGGATCGCTGGTGGTAATTGCCAGAATGCGGCTGACGCCCGAAGCTTCTACGGCTGCAGCAACTTTCAGCCAGTCGTCATCTGCAATATCCTCTTTGTCTGCAATACCGAGACCATACCAGTTGGTGTAGCCCATTACGGCGTTAACCGCATCCATCAGATTTTCAGCAGCACCCGCCTCACCCGTTGCCAGTGTTTTAGCCCAGCGACCTACATACACCTCTTTAGGTCGTGGTGACTGGGAGAAATAGACTGTTGCTGCTTCATATTCGGGGCTGTCCACGCCGAAATCAGATCCGATGTCCTCCTTTGAGGAGTAGAGGCGAAGGCGCTCTTTCACCGGAATGACCGTGGATGTCCCGAGAATAAGCAGCGAACCAAAATTTCGACCAGTAGCCGCGCGCGGCCCAATGATCACGTCGACATTAACGACGTTTGATACAGGTAATCCCTGCGGCATAATTTAGTCTCCGAAAAATGAAACTGGTGCATCCACCAGCGATTTAATGCCGTAGTCGCGCACCACCTTGCGACGAAGGCGCACAGTAATGTCGTAACGGCGAACCCACTGCTGGTTGATAAGTTCCGGGAAAGGGGTCAGACCGGTGTAGTCCCCCATGGACAGGCCAAGTGCGTTCAGTTCGGCGTTGTTTTGCGCAACAGAAATACCATCGCGAAAACGTGACGCAAACGTCATGCCCGCCGGGCCATAAAATGACGCCATGCACTCAAAGGTTTCATGTCGCCAGAGCTGAGCGCCCTCTTCAGTCTGGTTAGTGAATGCGGGACTGTTATCTATGGGCAATCCGGTAACGCCAAACGCGCACCAGTTCGTTTCAACTGGCAGCAGTGGCGGCTGATCTTTCTGCCATCGGGGGCGAACCATTCCAGTCGGCAAACCGGAAACGTTGCGTACCCACTGGCTTAACAGCCTGTCGAGCGCCTCGTCATAATCCGGATCGCCGCTGACAGGTGTAAGCCATCCCGGCTCCGTACTGGAATTATTGCTCAACGGGAAATCCTCCATCGAACGGCAGCAGCTCGCAATGCGCCTGTACAAAGCCGGCGCCATATGCGGTGTACGGGTCGACGAATGTCACACGGTAATCACGGTTCTGATACGTCACGATATCGGCATCACGGCCAGTCTGCCCCTGCGTGAGTCGCTCAGTCGTCACGATAAGGATTGCTCCACTGATAACCTGCCCGGCCTGCATGCGGCGGTTTTCAAGAGAGCGGTCAACGGTAACAACCCCTGCAAACTGCGTTTTAACTTCGCTGTCGCTGCCGATCCCGTCCTCGTCCACCGTTTGTGCGCGACGCGTTACCCACAGGTTGAAGTCGCAAAAATCGGGGTCAAAAAGCACATCGGTTACATCAAGAGTCGGCATCTTTATCCCTCACTACATGGGTTATTGAGGCGAGATATTTGCCAGTATCGTAAAGAGGCTTAGCCAAAGTGGTGCCCGGAGATTCACCAGCAGCACGCCGCGCAAGTTCCGCTTTCGCACCTTTACGCCCACGGCGCGCACGCGCTTCAACGGTGCTATCTGCAAGCGGAGTAAAATTGGCAGCTTTGATGTGATTTTTCACCCCTCTTGCAGCCACTGTACCTGCGCGGTTGAGTGCTCTTTCCGCTCCCGCCGCATTACCATCAAGCGCAGCCTGTGCCGCAGCTTTAAGCTGTGGCATCGTCTGGTCTTCAACTGATTTAACGCCGGGTACAAGATGCGGACGTGGTGGGATGTTTTGTGCAGGTGAACCGTATTCGTTGATATACCCAATCCCGGCATTACCGAACGGCACATCATCCCGATCGCTGTCTTCCGCAGGGATACCGACCAGCACATCCTTTTTGGTTAGCGACTTTAGCGCATCCAGTATTGCCTGAGCGTTATCAACCCTCGTTGTTACACCGCTTTTGAAACTCATAGCTGGCGTCCCCCCGCACCGAACATCGTGATCAGCTGATAAAATTCAGCGCCATACCGGGTGTTATTCCAGAAGCCTGCGTCAGGGTTTAGCGTCGCGCTGGTGTCATAGCTGACGCTTACCTTGTCAACGGACTTGGAGGACTGAACACCATTGGTTGAACCGCCCGGACCGCCAACCAGCATCGCCCGGCTATCTGCCGCCCAGAGCGTCATATAGTGCGCAACGAACAACTCGGCAAAGTACGGAAACAACTTTTTGCCGGTGACGTTTTCGCTCAGTAGTTCATCGGCCAGATTCAGACGGAACTCGATTTGGACGTCGGGATATTTTGCCGGGTCAGCAAACTGCGGGAAGTCGCGGCGAAAATCACTTACTGTTGGCAGGCTTTGATTCTTTGGCATCTTTCGCCCCATTACCGCCAGTCCGGGCGGAAGTAATCTGCGCCTGCAGGCTGTCGTTCTGCTCCTGCAGCTTGAGCAGAGCGTCTTTCAGATCGGCAATCAGTTTATCTTTATCGGCAATCTGCGCCTGAAGGCTGTCAATAACGGGTTGCTGGTCATCAGTTTCATTCGATCCGCTTTCGGAAAGCTCAGCGTGCGCCCGGGTAAACCAGTGCGACGCGACCTCTTCTGGTACGTTATGCCGTCCCCGGCCAAACTCCTGTTTTGAGTGATCGCCGAGCGTCAGCGTAAACGGGGTGTGAACATGGATGGTAACCAGCTTTTCTTTCGCCATTTTCAGTTTCCTTCTGGCCCCTTTCGGGGCCGTTCTGGTTATCAGATACCGTCCACGTAGGACAGGGTTTCTTTGTACACTGGCTCAACCGCACCGAGCTTGCCGTAGTAGGTCGCAATCTGGTACAGACCACGATACTGAACAGGAACACTTTGCAGCGGAACCAGTGGATAGCGGACGTATTTCTTATCGTTGGTGTAGGCGACCATACGGTCTTTACCGCCAACCCCGCGCCCTTTCAGCCATTTGACCGCTTTGATTTCCAGCGGAACGCCGTTCTGGTGGAAAGCGATAGTGTTCACAGCCAGATAGGTCAGCAGTGACTGGTTACCCGCTTCGGAAACCTTACGGCTCGCCAGCAATGAATACTGCTCTGGCGGAATGCGCAGATCAGAAGGCACGACGGAATAACCGGATGCTGCCCAGGCATTCGACAGAATGCTGTTTACGCTGTCGAGGATCTCATCGTTGGTGGAGTTAGCCCAGGTCTTCGTTGCGTTGTTCAGCGTCACACCAACGAGATTCGTCAGACCTTTCAAACCAAGCGCTTCGTCTCCGACGTAAACCTGTTCGTCGTTATCCATCTGCCATTTAAGCTGCATCCCGTCGTACTTCTGAGTGTCGATCGGACGGCCTACCTGCTGTGCCGCAGCCAGCTCA